>JASFVD010000001.1:0-28052 GCA_050050015.1 Anaerolineae bacterium
TCTCGGCCAGAGCAATGCCCTCGGAGATACGCAGCACACCCTGCCTCTGAGCATTGAGTTCGTGCTGCTCGGCCAGCCCGCGTGCCCGTTCAATCAGCATCGGGGCCCGTGCGCAGTTGCCCTGCCAGCGATACATGTCGGCCCGCGCCACAAGGATAAGCACGGTGAGACCCGGCCTGCTGCCGGATGCGATCCTCCAGGCGACGTCATAGAGCATCTCCGCTCGCCTGTAGTTCCCTAGGTTACGGTATAGCGTGGCCATCCCCTCCGCGATATTGCCCTCGCTGCGCGGATCATTGCCTCGGCGCGCCGCCGCTAGCCCTTCTTGATAAAGCGCCAAGGCTTCACGATACTCGCCCAGGGCGTGCCTGAGCCATCCCAGGTTGTTGAGTACCCCGGCCAGCTGCCTCGCTGAACCTAATCGACGGGCCAAAGGTAAGGCCTCCCCGAGATGTTCAGCGGCCAGGTCGAGATGACCGTGGGAAGCGAAGGCTGAAGCCATATCCTGTAGCAGGTTCAGCACGTCGTAGGGGCTGTCCATCTCACGATACAGTCGCAGCGCCTTCTCCAGTTCGACCGCTCCTGCGGCAAAGCGTCCGAGCCCGATCTCGGCATTTCCGATCATCCGCTGTGCCTGAGCTCGCTCTGCGCTCTCACCCGGATCGAGTATCTCCAGCGCCCTATGCGCTTCCCGCAGGACACTCTCGTAGCGGCTCTCGAAAAGTGCCAGCGTGGCCTTCTGATTGCGCACTCTTGCGAGCGAGGTGGAGTCCCCGCGAGCGGCGAACCCAGATTCGGCATACGCCAAGGCTTCCCTGGCTCTCTCGTAATCATACCGGTCCGTGAGTGCCTTCCCGTAGTAGAGCAGCAGGCGCGGCGCTTGACTCCTTGCCTGCTCCGGCAGCGACTCTGCCCAGCGCGACAGCGTCTCCAATCGCCCGCGATGAAAGCACTCCATGGCCGCCCGCTCCATCAGCGCAGTCGCATTGCCATAGGCCTGCGCGGCAACATAGTGGTAGACAGCTTCTTCGACGTCGTGCTCCCGCTCGAACCACGCGCCGGCCCGCCGGTGGAGCTCTTCGTAGAGATCGGGCTCACCTCCGCGCAGACGGCCCTGCAAGAAATCGCGGAACAGTTTGTGATACCGATACGCGGCCGTGCGCTCGCTCCCAAATCGAGTCAGAAAGAGGTTGCGGCGCCCGACCTCCGTCAACAATGAGTGTGCCCCCTCTATCCCCAACACATCACGGCACAATCGCGCAGACATCTCGCGCAGGATCGAAGAGCTGTACAGGAACTGGCGGACGTCGGGCGGCTGTCGCTCCAGCACCTCAGATGCGAGGTACCCGTACGTCTGCGTTGTCGCCTTGTCGGCATCCAACAGCCCAGCGTCGGCGTCACGGCGCAGCAAATCGAGAATCAACAGCACGCCAGTGATCCACCCCTCAGCGTTGTCCGCAATAGCTCTAGCCTGCGCTGGCGACACTTCCACGTGAGAGCGGCGAAGCAGTTCGCGGATTTCGTCAGGTCTGAAGCGTACATCTCGTTCAGTGAGGCCGACGAGCTGGCGCTTGGCAACGAGCTGAGTCACTGGAACGCCAGGCAGCACGCGACTCCCCATCATCACGTGACAGTTTGAAGGAAGGACCTCCAGCAATCGGCGAAGGAACTCGCTAACGCCGAGCGCGCCGTCGACGGGCTCGAAGTTGTCGATGACGAGGACGAAGCTCTCCTTAAGATCGAGCATCTCATTCACCAGATTTCCCACCACGGCCGTCGGCTCACGGAACAGACTGTCGCGGCGAGATGCGACTGCGTCTCGCGTCCCTTCTCCAAACTGAGGGAATTGTTCGTGGATTGCGCCGACGATGTACCGAATGAAGAGGCTAAGGTCGCGATCCCGCTCATCGACGGTGTACCAGCAAACAGGAACAGAGGTATGCTGGGCAAAATCGACCAGCGCAGAGGTCTTGCCGTAACCTGCGGGAGCTGAGATGAGCGTCAGCTTGCGCTCGAGGCCTTCCTGGAGGGCGCCGCAGATACGAGGCCGGTGGAGAAGGCCGGCAGGCGTTGGTCTCTGCAGCTTCGACCGAATGAGAGTGGGTTCCAAATCGTCCAATGGACTAGACTTGCTTTAAGTGATCCTGCTCGGTGTCATAAGGAAGAACTGAGCCTCCCGGCACCGCAAAGTATACACCACACAGGGGCCACAGCAAGCCAAAGAGACCGTGGTTGCACTTGCCTCCCCACTCGCCGGCTACAGCCGGCAGCGCAGGTTAGAACAGGAGGTGGGAACACGGCCCCACGATCGCGCGCGGGGATACGCACGCTTGACGACCCAATGGAACGACTGTACCATCCTCGTCCGCCTGCGCACGGTCCCGCCGGTGGCTAGTCCAGAGGAGGTTATGATGAAGGTTTATTTCGCCGGTTCAATTCGGGGAGGAAGAGAGGACGCAGCAATCTACACTAGGATCGTTGAACTGCTGAAGAGGTACGGGCACGTGCTGACTGAGCACGTGGCGGACCCAAGCCTATTGGGCGAAGACCTCGAAGATGAAGCTATCCACAAGCGCGACATGGAGTGGCTGGAAGCAGCCGACGTGCTGGTGGCCGAGGTGACAGTCCCCAGCCACGGCGTTGGGTACGAAATAGCTCGCGCGGAAACGTTGGGCAAGCCCATTCTATGCCTTCTCCGCCATCGGCCCGGCCGTAGGCCCTCCGCTCTCATAGCGGGTGCCCCTTCCGTACAGTGCCAACGGTACCAGCAAGTGGGCGAGCTCAAAGCGATCCTAGACGACTTCTTCCGCCCGCAGGATTAGGAGCAGAGAGCCAGAACTGCTAGAAGGCCCCCCGCCCCATAGCCTGGTTTCAGCTCTCGAACTAGCTGCTCAGGGCCTTTTTCAACGCAACTCCGAGCCGGCGAATGCCCTCAACAATCATGTCCGGGGAACTGTAGGAGAAGTTGAGGCGCATGGCAGAGAAGCCCCCATCCTCATTCGGATAGAAGTTGATGCCTGGGACGTACGCCACGTTCTCGTCCAAGGCCTGGTGCAGGAAGTCCGTCGTGTCGATCCGGTCCGGCACCTGGGCCCAAAGGAAAAGACCCCCTTCGGGATGGGTCCAACTGCACTCCTTCGGCCAGAGCTCGGCAAGAGCATCAAGCATTGTGTCTCGTCGCTCTTTGTAGACGTCGCGGAGCGTCTTGACGTGCTGTTTGAGAATCCCGCGTTGGCAGATATCGTTTGCCACGTACTGGACCAGGGTGCCCGTGTGTAGATCAGCACCCTGCTTGGCCTGGACGAAGCGCTTCATCAGCACCTCGGGGCAGACAATCCAGCCAAGCCGTAGCCCGGGAGCGAGCGTCTTGGAAAACGTTCCCAGGTATACCGTACGCTCAGGTATGTACGTGCAGATGGGAGGAATGTCCTCCCCTTCGTATCGCAACTGACCGTAGGGATCATCCTCGACGACCGGAAGATCCAGTTTGGTGGCCACTTCCGCCAGCTCCTCGCGACGCTCCTGGGTCAGCGTCGTGCCAGCGGGATTGTGGAAGTTAGGCAGCACGTAGATAAACTTGGGGGGCTTCCCGGCATCGGCGACGGCCTTTTCGTAGGCATGCTCAATCTCATCGACGACCATGCCATCGTCATCCAAGCGCACCGTGTGGTACCGACCCTGGTACGCATTCCACGCCTGTATGGCACCCAAGTAGGTGGGACGACCGGTGAGCACGTAGTCACCCGGATCTAGGAATATCTTGCCAATTAGGTCCAAGGCCTGCTGAGAGCCGTTCGTCAGCAGCACGTTGTCCGGAACAGCGGGAACGCCGTACTTGTGCATCGAATCAGCAAGGTACTCTCTTAGAGGAGGGTAGCCCTCCGTCGCGCTGTACTGCAATGCCTGCGCACCGTCCTCGCGAACGATGTAACGACAAGCCTCCTCGACTTCCCGGGTGGGAAAGCAGTCTGGAGCTGGCAGCCCACCGGCGAAGGAAATGATATCCGGATTCTGCGTAAGCTTAAGCAGCTCACGGATAGCGGAACTTTGCATGCCTTTCGTCCGTGAGGCGAGACAGGGCTCCCATTCCAGCACCGGTATCTTGCGATTCATGTCGACGTCTGGGTTCATTACATACCTCCGTTACGTGTCTGCCGGGCAGAGCCCGACATTAGTGAAACCATCACTAGGACCCGCGAGAGACGAGCCCACGACGTGCGGAGCCTCCTCTCTTCCGGCGTCCTCGCCGCGCGCGCCATGATACGCCCAGCCGCGCTCCACTCACAAAAAGAAAAGGCCCACTCGAGAATAACTCTCGAAATGGGCCAGTATCCCTCACGACGGCGCTCTTCCGCGCCGTCGTGCCCATAATGCCGATTGCCAACAGCAGATAGCCTGCGAATCCCGTGTTGCGAGACAATTGCACTGCAAGAACCATCCCTGCGACCTCGAGCTAGCCCTAGCCCAGAGGCATCCGACACTAGCCACACAATCACCTGGTACCAGAGACAGCTACTGAGCCTCTATCTTGCTCAATTCTAGCATCAGACGCACAGAGGGTCAAATGCCCACCAGAGATGAGCTGGCAAGAACCGTCCAAGCCGTGCGCCTCTATCGTATGCCCTCTCAACCACCCCACGGTGACTAGGAACGATGCCACGTGTCAGACACGATGAAGATAACTTGACCGAATACGTGAAACGCGTTATAAATCGCTCAAGGTGGCTTCACGCACGAACGTGAGACAACCTGATAAGGCAAGGCAGCAATCGTTCATGATCCAATACCCGGCTTTGGGAGCAAGCGCATTGGAGCGGTTCATCCCAGAGATGCCGGGTATTCGTTTGTCAGTTAGGACTTCATCACGCTTCACCAAGCCCATATGAGGAGAGTGCAGACGATGAACCAACAAGCGGCGGTTAGCGAACTGGATCTATCCGTCGTCAGTGATACGATCGAGCGCTGTGGAACGGGCCAAGACGCAGTTATCCCCCTCCTTCTAGAGCTACAGGATGCTTTCGGGTACTTGCCGATCGAGGCTATGCGACAAGTCACACAGCAGACAGACATCAGCCCAGATCAGATCTACGGAGTAGCTACCTTCTACTCCCAGTTCCGACTTGAGCCCCTTGGAGAACATATCATCAGGGTGTGTCACGGCACGTCGTGCCACGTCCGAGGCATCGTCGGTATCACCGATACACTCTGCGATCTGCTGCAACTGGATGGCGAAGGGACGACGGCAGACGGTGAGTTCACGTTGGAAAAGGTCGCGTGTCTGGGATGTTGCAGCCTCTCGCCGGTCATCATGATAGACGACCAAGTCTTCGGCGGGTTAACGCGCAAGAAGGCGAAGAGAATCCTCAAGCGATACAAACGAGGGGAAACAGAGCAATGAATCGAACGGAAGTCTTTGTGGGAATGGCCTCGTGTGGCCTTGCAGCGGGAGCACAAGAAACCTATGACGCGCTAAGCGAGGCCCTCGGCACGGCAGATGCTGACGCCGACCTGGAGATCTCTGGCTGCTTGGGCGTTTGTTTTCTCGAACCTATCGTCAAGGTCATCGAGTCGGACGGCAGCGAGTGGACCTACGGAGACGTCACGCCGGAACGGGCAGAGTCCATCGTTGAGCAGCACCTGATAGAAGGTGAGCCCATCACCGAGTGGACCTTCGAGGCCGGCGAGTACGCAGAGACGTTCGAAGCCTTCACCGACAAGCAGGTGCGCATTGTGATGCGCAACTGCGGCGAAATCGACCCAGAGGACATCGATGAATACCTAGCCCGCGATGGCTACAAGGCCATTGAGAAGGCCGTCACATCTATGACGCAGCAGGGCGTGATCGACGAAATCGCGAAATCCGGGCTACGCGGACGCGGTGGGGCAGGCTTTCCGACCGGCCGCAAGTGGCAGTTCGCTTACGACACTTCGAGTGACACCAAGTACATTATCTGTAACGCGGACGAGGGCGACCCGGGAGCTTTCATGAACCGCACGGTGTTGGAGAGTGATCCACACAGCGTGCTTGAGGGTCTGATGATCGGGGGGTACGCCATCGGTGCTCAACAGGCCTTCGTCTACTGCCGAGCCGAGTACCCGCTGGCGCTGAAGCGATTGCGAATCGCCATCGCTCAGGCCCGGGAGCGAGGCGTCCTCGGCCACGACCTCTTCGGCACCGGCTTCTCGTTTGACATCGACATACGTCAAGGCGCAGGAGCTTTCGTGTGCGGCGAGGAGACAGCCTTGATCGCATCCGTCGAGGGCAAGCGAGGGATGCCGAAGCTGCGCCCCCCCTATCCGGCCACATCGGGTCTCTTCGGCAAGCCCACCATCATTAACAACGTAAACACCCTCACCAACGTGCCGTGGATCATCCTGAACGGAGCGGATGCGTTGGCGCAGTACGGAACGGAGACGAGCAAGGGCACCAAGGTCTTCTCCCTGGCGGGCAAGATTGCCCGCGGAGGTTCGGTGGAGGTGCCGATGGGCATCACGCTCGATGAGATGATCCACGACATCGGAGGAGGATCTAACACCGGGAAGCCGGTCAAAGCCGTGCAGATGGGAGGGCCATCCGGAGGGTGCGTGCCAGCTTCGCTCTTCGACACGCGCGTCGACTATGAGGAACTGACCAACACGGGGGCGATTATGGGCTCGGGCGGGGCCGTCGTCATGGACGAAGAGACCTGTATGGTCGACATCGCCCGGTTCTTCCTTAATTTCACCCAGACGGAGTCATGTGGCAAGTGCACCTACTGCCGCGTCGGTACACGCCGAATGCTCGAGATCCTCACGCGGATCTGCGAGGGCGAAGGTGCGATGGGGGACCTGGACACGCTGGAGGAACTGGCTGAGAAGGTCAAGAATACGGCCCTCTGCGGCTTGGGCAACACAGCGCCCAACCCGGTTCTCACGACGCTCCAGTACTTTCGCGCCGAGTACGTGGCCCACGTGGAGGACAGCACCTGCCCAGCCAAAGTATGCAAAAGCCTCATCACGTACTCCATCGACGCAGAGGCGTGCACGGGCTGCGGCGCGTGCATCCGTGCCTGCCCGGTGAACGCCATCGCGGGAGAACGGAAGGAGCCTCACGTGATTGACTTGGGCTTGTGCACGAAGTGCGGCTCCTGCCGTGAGGCCTGCGCCTTCGATGCCATCCGCGTAGAGTAAGAGGTATGACGATGAACGATAACGAACAAGTACGCATCACGCTCGACGGACAGGACATGTCTGTCCCTGAGCATTGGACGATTCTAGAAGCAGCTCGGCACGCCGGCGTCGAGATCCCCACCCTGTGCAGTCATCCCGACCTCGAACCATTCAACTCCTGCCTGCTCTGCGTGGTGGAGGTGGAGGGTGTGGACAAACCTGTTCTGTCGTGTGGCACGCAGGTCCGAGAGAATATGGTCGTCGCGACCGATACGGAGCGAGTCCGTCACACACGGCGTCTAGCGTTAGAACTGCTGCTCTCCGAGCACTGTGGCGACTGCCTTGGACCCTGCCAACTCAATTGCCCGGCAGGCTGCGACATTCCTGGCTTCGTCGGCGCCATAGGGCAGACAGACTATGACAAGGCCATCCGCATTATAAAGGAAACGATTCCTCTCCCGGTAGCACTCGGCTCCGTCTGTCCCGCACCCTGTGAAGACGTGTGCCGCCGCCACCGGGTCGACGATGCAACGGCAATATGCGTGCTTAAGCGGTTCGCCGGGGAGCAGGACCTTGATCAGGAGCATCCTTACCTGCCCGACGTGGAGCCAGATACAGGGGAGCAGGTGGCCATCATAGGCGCCGGGCCCGCCGGTCTCTCGGCGGCCTACTTCCTGCGCCGCATGGGTCACAGCGTGACGATCTACGAAGCCCATCAGAAGCCGGGTGGAATGCTCCGCTACGGCATCCCCGCCTACCGCCTTCCACCCGAGACCCTGGACGCCGAGATCAAGACCATTACCGACATAGGCATCGACCTGCAGTGCAGCACCAGGCTCGGTGAAGACATTGATCTCGAGGATCTCAGGCAGGACTATGGCGCCGTGTTCTTGGCCATCGGCGCCCAGCGCTCCCGCATGGTGGACCTACCTGGCATTGACAGTACCCGAGTGTGGGGCGGCGTAGAGTTGCTGGAGAGCGTCGAGAGGGGCCACAAGGTCAGGATGGGCAAGCGAGTCATCGTGGTGGGAGGAGGCAACACGGCCATTGACGTGTCGCGCACTGCCGTCCGCCTCGGCGCAGAGGAGGTGACCATTCTGTACCGTCGCTCCCGCGAGGAGATGCCAGCTCTGGACGTCGAGGTCGAGGCGGCCGCTGAGGAGGGTGTCGAATTCCATTTCTTGGCCTCACCGGTGGCGTTCGAAGAGACGGACGGCGGGCTCGAAGTCACCAGTATCCGGATGGAGCTTGGCCCGCCCGACAAGAGCGGCCGACGCCGCCCGATTTCCATCGATGGGTCCGAGTTCACGCTCGAATGCGACACTGCTGTGATGGCCATCGGCCAGGTTGTGAATCCGAACTGTGTGAGGGACTGCGGTGTGGAGCTGACGCGGTGGGACACTATCGCAGTGGACGAGCAGACGCTGCAGACCTCAGAACCGTGGCTGTTCTCCGGCGGTGACGCTGTCACCGGCGCCAACATCGCGGTCGAGGCCGTAGGCGCAGGACGTCGGGCTGCGGCCAGCATCGATCAGTACCTGAGAGGTGAAGATGTGGTCGGGCTGCCAGAGCTCTGGAGCGTCTCAATGGGGGCCCTGGACGAGGTTCCTGAGGCCCGCTTCGCAGGCGAAGAGAAGATCGATCGTCACGAACAACCCGAATTGGGGATGAACGAGCGCGTATGTACGTTCAAAGAGGTAGGGCTGTGTTTCTCGGAAGAAGCAGCAGTTGAGGAGGCCAAGCGCTGCCTCGAATGCGACTGTTCAGCAGTCGGCGATTGCCTGCTGCGCGAATATGCTATCGAATACGGGGCCGATCCAGACCGCTTCACTGGGAAGAGGCGCGAATACTCTCTGGACGAGTCGCACAACGATCTAGCCCGAGAGCCAGGAAAGTGTATACTGTGTGGTCAGTGCGTCCAGATCTGCCGCGATGTCAAGAAGCTCCGTGTCTTCACCTTCGCTGAACGGGGACTCGACGCGACGGTCGAGCCGTACCTTGGACTCTCGCTAGGAGAGACGGTGTGCGACGGATGCATCAAGTGCGTGGAGGTCTGCCCCACGGGGGCATTGGTCGCCACCGACCATGCAGAAGAAGGTGATATGGGCACCATGGGCGTCTGACCCAGCGTTCCATCAGCCACAGCCAGTCCAAAGACGCTATGCATAGAAGGCACCACCGCAAGGTGGTGCCTTTGTTCGCGTCCCCTCGCGGCAAGATCCGTGGTCGTCTTCCGGGACATCCCAGCGCAAGGACGAAGGACCGAGAGAAACTGCGCGCCGCGGCGCACCGGACGATCAGGTGGTTACGGCCCGGCGCAGCAGCCGGATCTCGTCCATGCCGACGAGGAGTCCCAGCAAACCGTAGGCCACGAGTCCTGCCAGTCCGGCGATCACCACGAGCATCAACTCTCCCGCCGTGCCTGGGGCAGTAAGCTGCGACACGCCCATCATCACGAAATGTACAGTCGCTCCCATAACGGCCGAGAGTGGAACGGCTGTCGCCACAGTCTTCCACAGCCCTTCGCCCGCCAGTCCTCCCATCCTCCGGCGCAGAAGGAAGAGCATCAGCAGGGCATGGGCAGCCCATTTCAGCGAGTTGGCCAAGATCAATCCATTAAGCGTGAGAGGTGCAAACACGGTGGGCGCAAGCGCCGCGACGACGTAAAGAAGCACCGTCGCTACGCCTACGAGAGCAGGCGTCCAGGTGTCCTGCCGAGCGTAGAAGGAGAAGATGAGCGGCTGATCCACGGCGGCGAAGACCAGTCCGAGGAGGTGGAATCGCAGGGCTGCTACGGTAGCCATCGTGTCGGCGGCGGTGAAGTCGCCATGCTCAAAGACCAGCTGGACAACGGGTGTGGAAAGAACCCAGAGCCCGACAGTTGCCGGCACAGTAAGGGCGATCACCATGCGCAAGCCCTGCGCCAGCGTCTCCTTGAATCGATCGGGATGTCCGTCACTCGCCTGCCGGGAAAGCGTGGGGAGAATGGCGATGGAGATTGCGGTACCGACCAGACCGAGGGGAAACTGAATGATCGTGGCCGAGTAGGTCATCCAGGAAGGGGAAGCGGGGCCAGTGTGGGAGGCAAGGCGGTAGCTGAGGAGCTCCGCCAGCTTGTCCACGGCCAGACCGGCCAGGATGGGAAGATAGAGGCGCCCAATGCGACGCAGAGCAGGATTATGAAAGTCGAAATCCAAACGGAGACGGGCATCTCGCAGGCCCGGCACCTGAAGGACGACTTGAAGCAGGGACCCGATGACCAATCCGACGGCCATGCTGAATACGCCCCACCGGGCGCCCAGAAGTAGGGTCAGGACCACCATAGCCACGTTGAAGACGACAGCAGTGAAGGCGGGAAAGGTGAAACGCTTCAAGGCATAGAGGGCTCCGGATAGAACCCCTGCGAGGCTCAAGAAGAGAACTCCGGGCAGCATAACACGTAGAAGGCCCACAGCCAGCTGCTGATCGGCCAAAGGCAAGCCGCCCGCTGAGAGTTGGACAAGCTGAGGAGTCAGTATTTCACCTAGAAGGACAAAGCCGAACACGGCAACTAGGACGACGGCGAGCAGCAAGCTAAGCAGACGCCACAATTCGTTCCGGCGATCTGGGGCTGCGTAGTCCGAGAAGACCGGAATCAGAGCAGAGTTGATCATCCCCCCAATGACCAAGGCGTAGATGATCTTGGGCAGGGCCATCGCGGTGTCCAGCGCGCTCACGTTTCCGCCGGCACCGAACAGGTCCGCCTTAACGATCTCGCGCACCAGGCCAAGCACCCGGCTGATCACATTCCCTATCGCGATGATGCCCGCCGCTTGCGCGACCTCGGTACCCCGCCGCGATGACGTCCTCTCAGTCTGCTCCAAACGCTGCCCTCCCTACCCTTGATCGAGCCCTAAAAGTGGCCATGAGACAAGCAGTTGACTGTCAGGGTGAGAGAGTCATTCTACCGCAATTCATTCCGGCCTACAAACATCACTTCCGAGATGGCTCCGTGGACCAGCTTGCGCCGAGTAGGAAACATGGTAGAATCAACGCGTCGTTTGGATAGGCATACGTAAGGAGGATGTGGTGTCGCTGAGCAAGAGCGAAAAACAGGCGATCATAGAGGAGTACGGTCGTGCAGAGAACGACACAGGCTCCCCTGAAGTGCAGGTCGCATTGCTGACAACCCGCATCAGTCAACTAACGGACCACCTGAAAGAGCACAAGCATGACGACCATTCCCGCCGGGGGTTGATCAGGATGGTTGGCCAGCGGCGACGTCATCTAAACTATCTTAGTCGCAAAGCACCTGCCCGGTATAAGGAGATCATCAAGCGACTCGGATTACGCAGGTAGACAAGTTTCACATAGAGGCGTGACTCGGACGAGTGGAACTGAACGTGGTTCAGTCATCTGCTCGTCTGGTACGTATAGGATGAAGACCGGACTAGAGGCCAGGAATTGGGGAGTGAGGCGTAGCCTGAGAGACTACGAAGCATTCCCCAGTCCCTGATCCTCCATGTCCGGTCGTAGACATGGAGGTAAATATGAATAGCCGTTCATTCACCACAACGTTGGGAGATGAACGCCTCGTCCTCGAGACAGGTAAGCTCGCCCCGCAAGCCGGGGGAGCCGTAACGATAACGTCCGGCGACACGAAGCTGCTGGTGACAGCAACGATGTCAAGGGACGTTCGCGAAGGGATTAGCTTCTTCCCACTCACCGTCGACTTCGAGGAGAGGCTTTACGCAGCAGGCCGCATCCCAGGCTCCTTCTTCCGCCGCGAGGGGCGTCCCCCTGAGTCAGCCACCCTGATCGCGCGGCTGACGGATCGGCCGCTCCGCCCACTTTTCCCAAAGAAGATGCGCAACGATGTGCAGGTCATCATCACACCGCTCTCTCAGGACGAAAAGCATCAGGCGGACATCTTGTCAATCCTCGGCGCGTCGGCCGCGCTCACAGTGTCCGACGTGCCCTTCGACGGTCCGATCGGGGCCGCCCGCGTGGGATACGTCGACGGGCAGTTCGTCGTCAACCCCACCCTGCCGCAGATGGAGGAGAGCGCGCTCGATTTGAAGCTGGCCGGCAGCAGAGACGCCCTCTTGATGGTAGAGGCAAGTGCCGAAGAGATTGGCGAAGAAATCCTCATAGATGCACTTCGTTACGGCCATGAGGCCATCCAGGAGACCATCAACACCCAGCTCGAGATGCGAGAAGCAGCCGGCAAGCCAAAGCGAGATTACGCGTTGTACGGCGTCGTCCCGGACGAACTGGTGGACAGTGTACGAGAGCAGGCCAGTGATCGGATCGCTGAGGCGGTTTTTGGAGCTGAAGACAAAGAGGACCGAGACAATCGGATCCGACAGCTTCAGAAAGAGATGGTCGCGCACTTCGAGGACGCTTGGGATGCAGACGCCATTAAGGAAGCCCTCGACAACGTGATGCGGGACATCATCCGGCAGCGCACGATCCATGACGGCGTGCGCGCTGACGGGCGAAGGAAGGACGAGATTCGCCCGCTGTCGGCCGAGGCGGGGCTGTTGCCCCGAGCCCACGGCTCCGGTCTCTTCACGCGAGGCGAAACCCAGGTCCTATCTGTTGCCACATTGGGCACCCCCCGGGAGGAGCAGATCATCGATGACCTGTCCCCGCGAGAGAAGAAGCGGTACATGCACCACTACAACTTCCCGCCCTATTCCACGGGTGAAACCTGGCCGCTGCGAGGACCGAAACGTCGCGAGATCGGACACGGCGTCCTGGGCGAGCACGCCCTGCGACCCGTCTTGCCCAGGGAGGAGGACTTTGCCTACACGCTGCGCGTTGTCAGCGACGTACTCAGCTCCAACGGCTCGACGTCGATGGCAAGTGTATGCGGAAGCACACTAGCCTTGATGGATGCCGGGGTGCCCATCAAAGCGCCGGTCGCCGGTATCGCCATGGGAATGATGAAGGAAGGCGACAGTTACCGGATCCTGACGGACATTCAAGGTCTGGAGGATCACATCGGAGACATGGACTTCAAGGTCGCCGGGACTCGCGAAGGGGTCACAGCCCTCCAGATGGACATCAAGCTCGGAGGCATCTCCTACGAGCTCCTGAAGGAGGCCCTTGGGCAGGCCCGTGATGCACGACTCGAGATACTGGACGTGATGTCCAGCGCAATCTCGGAGCCGAGAGACGACCTTTCGCCCTTTGCCCCGCGGATGACCATTATCCAGGTCGATCCGGACAAGTTGGGCGCTGTGATTGGTTCGGGCGGCGAGACCGTTCGCTCCATCGAGGAGCAATGCGACGTGAGCGTCGACATTGAGGACGATGGCACCATCTACGTGGCAGCGACTGACGGTCCATGCGCTGAGAAGGCGATTGCGATGATCGAGGCCCTGACCGAAGAGCCAGAGGTCGGCCAGATCTACACTGGGCGTGTAGCCAGGACAGCGGACTTCGGCGCCTTCGTCGAGATCCTGCCCAACACGGACGGCATGGTCCACATCTCCCAACTCTCTGATGACTACGTGGACAGCGTGGAAGACGTCGTCCACGTTGGGGATGAGATCATGGTTATGGTCACCAACATTGACCGCGACGGCAAGATCCGCCTCTCGCGCCAAGCTGTGCTCGAGGGATGGACCCCCGCAGAAGCTCGAGCCAACGACAGGCCCGGTGGGGGACGTCGTCGCCGGTAGTCCGGCCGGCAGCCGGAAAGGAAGCAATGGCAGAGTCTAGCGACGAGACACGGAACAATGCCGGACCTGCGGCAAGCGGCTCCGAGCCGAGCCGCGCCGGCTGGCTGTTGCGAGCACTGCGCGAGATCGGCGAGACGGTCATTCCGGCCGTGGTCATCGCGCTGTTCATCAACCTTTTCCTGGCCCAGGCAACCCAGGTCTTGGGCCAGAGTATGGAACCGACCCTTCACAGCTCGCAGCGAGTGGTCATCGAGAAGATCACCTATCGCCTCCATGGACCTCGTCGCGGGGACATCGTCGTCATCGACTCTCCAAGCCAGAGCGAGATGCTCATCAAGCGCGTGGTCGGCCTTCCCGGAGAGACGGTGACGGTTGAGAACGGGCTTGTCTACGTTGATGGGAAACTCCTCGAGGAGGACTGGACTGTGAGGCAAGGCGGAGGAAGCTACGGACCGCGCACCGTTCCACCGCTCCACGTCTTCGTGCTCGGTGACAATCGTGCCGCCTCCAACGACTCGCGCAGCTTCGGTCCCGTGGCCATCGAGGATATCGTGGGCCACGCATGGATATCCTATTGGCCCCCGGAGGATATCGGGTTTGTCGAATAAGGGGATTCGCAATGTAGCCAGAAAGGGCCAGGCATCCGCCTGGCCCTTTCTGTATGTTGAACCGTTTGACGCGGACTCACCCTCGAGGGCTTCGTTCCTCGATCGCGTGAGCTGAAGATAGAGCTAGAGGAATTCCTTGAGCCCGTGCTGCACCGAGTACGCAGCTGCCTCCGTCCGGTTCGAGAGATCGAGCTTGCTGAGAATGCTGCTCACGTAGTTCCGCACCGTCCCTTCACCAAGATATAGCTCGTCAGCAATCTCACGATTCGTCTTCCCCTCAGCCACCTGAGCCAAGACGCGCATCTCCTGGTCCGTCAGGTCAGCGAAGGCTTCCGCGTGCTCCTTCCGAGCCGCCTCTCTGACTCGGTCAAATACCCGCTGCGTCAGCGCCGGATCGAGGAGGGCCTCTCCACTGGCCACCGTCTCAAGGGCCCGTATGAGATCCTCGTTGCCGATCTGTTTGAGAACGTAGCCACATGCTCCCGCTGCGATTGCGTCGAAGAGCATCTCGTCCTCGGCATAGGACGTCAGCATGATCACCTTCGTGCCCGGGGCCCGCTCTGAGATCTGCTCGCAAGCGTCAATACCGCTGCCTCCCAGGAGCCGAATGTCCATGACGACGACATCGGGACGAAGGAGCAGCGTCTTCCGAACTGCATCCTTCACGGTGGCAGCCTCGGCGACGACGGAGAAATCGGGATGGTTATCGATGAGCGTCCGCAGACCGAGACGCACCACCTCGTGATCGTCTGCGATAAGTATCTCGAGTGACATGATACAGTCTCAGAAGACTAGGTTCCCCCTATCCCTACTTAACGGACGTTTGGAGGTCTGACCCCACGCGCTGTTGATACGGCACGGTCAGCACCATGGCCAATCCCTGGCCAGGGGCAGTGTCGATCTCCAAGCTTCCGTTGAGCAGTCTGGTCCGCTGTCGCATGTTGCGCAAGCCATGACCGTCGCCGCTCGGAATCGCCGAGAGCCCGATGCCATTGTCGGCAATGCTCAAACACAACGAATCGAGACCGTAATCCAATCTGACCACTACCTTCCGAGCATGAGCATGGCGGGCGACGTTCGTCAGTGCCTCGCGGGCGATCTGAAAAACGTGTCGCCTCCGCTCTGCATCCAGCCGTCTCGGTCCTCCCCCGTCCACGACGAACGATGTTTCGAGCAACGTGTTGGTCCGGAACTCCCTCAGAATCCCCCGCAAACCTGTCTCCAGGTCTTCCTGCGACATCTCACCTCGCAGGTCGAAGATGTATCGTCGGATGTCCTTAATTGTATCGTTTAGGTTCCCGATGGCCACCGTCATCTGCTTGCCGGCCACCTCCGGGTGTTCGGTGACTTTCTGCCGAGCACCTTCGAGAATCAATCCAGTGGCATAGATAGACTGAATGATCCCATCGTGCAGCTCGCGCCCGATTCGCTCGCGCTCCGCAGCCAGGGTCTGCATCTGTTCCGCGCTCTCAAGCCAGATCTCAATCTCATTCTGGGCCACCCCAATCGCCCGTACTACTCCGACAGCCATGCCTAGCCCAGCTAGCCCTCTCAGAAGCGAGATCGGTATACCTGATTGGGCAAGAAGGACTTCTTCGTTGACCACGTTGGCGGGAAAAAACGAGGCTGCCGGGCCAATGGCACCCCCCGACAGAGCGAAGGCAAACAGGGCCACTCCAGCGATGCGCATTGGGGGCTTCAACAGCAGCAGAAAGCGGTCGGGCTCGATGGTGCGGTAGATCTCGTGACGGAGCTGGAACGCACCCAGCAGTCCGCCCGGCACGGCAAAGCTATAGCGAGCTGCGATCTCCGCGAGCAGTCTCACGCGGTCTCCAGGCGTTCCAGCAGGGTGAACCAGGACTACCCCGATGCCCCACAGTAGAAGAAGTCCGCCGGCAAGGAGCCATCGCGCCCAGGCTCGCGTCCCGGAGGGGATGACAATCTGCAGGGAAGAAGCGAGGAGAAAAGCGTAGCCTGAAGCGATGGCAAGCAGGCGCATCCACGGCAGCCACGCCCCCGACGGAGGAGAGACCTGCAGCCACGCACCGCACCAGGCGCCGATCGCCTCGCAGAATCCAAACGCAGCCAGGGGAGCTAGCTCTCGGGCCACCTCCAGCCGAACGCCACCCCGAGTGAGGAACAGAATCGACAGGCCAAGAACAAAGAAGACCTGCCCCTGGAAGAGCATCCATCCCACTTGATGGGATGCGACGACGTCCCGCAGCCAGACCACGTGACCCAGCCTTTCCTTGATCGCCTTCTAGTTTATTATACCAGTCTGTCGGCACCGCGGCAAATGCGCCGGTGGAAGCTCACCAGGTCACTAGCTCTCCGACTCCAGGTTCCAGGACGAAATGGCTGATCACGAAGGCCGGCTTTCGGCCGCCCGTTCCAAGGTCGATGTTAACTACGAAGATGACCGCGCCGCGATACGGCGACCGCAACTCACTCGATGAGAAGGCTGCCGATGTCGTCCGGAGTGACACCTGGGCTCTCGATACCATGCTCCTCGTAGAACCGGCTCACGACCCGCGGAGCGGCCTCCACGGGCAAACCGTTGAGTGCTTCCTCGAGATCACGCAGCTTCTGTTCAGGATAAAAGAAGAAGTCTCCCGACAATGAAACCGCGGCCAGGGTACCGTCTCGCACCTCGGTGACGGCACGGATCAGACCACCGGGCGCCTTCTTCATGCGCTGGTGCACACTGACCCCCGAGCGTATCTTGACATCCCGCTCGGTGCTCGGTGGGAGGCCCTTTCGGTGGAGCCAGGCATCGGAGAGCAGGGTCTTTCCCAAGTCGTCGGCCTTCGAGCGCCACTCGCCGTCAACCTCGGTCACGGTCTCGAGTGGCCCCAGCATCTCCGTGAACTCATCGGCCATCAGCGACCAAAGCTCATCACGAGAAGGCACGCAGTCCAACTCGCGCTTGATTGTCGAGAGATTCTCCCGAATCGTCTTGTACACCTTGTCTCGAAACTTCTCGTCAGGCACCCTCAGCACACAAGCCATCATCTCGTAGTCGAAGTCGACGATCAGGTTGCCAACCAGAATGGAATAGTCCCCAATCTCCGCCGCTCCGCACCCAGAGACTTTGCGGTCGTTAGCGACGATATCGTTGACCTCACGATACTCAGCAGGAATACCCAAAGCGCGGTAGGCCTCGATCGGCGCCTGAAGGAACTTGCGATAGAAGGCCAGCTTCCCACCTTCGGGGATCAAGGGATTGTCCCGGTGGATGACCATCTGGAAGAAAAGCTGGTCTCCATCTAAGTAGACGGCGCCTCCGCCAACCTCGCGTCGGATAATGGGGATGTCGTTCTCGCGGCAGAAGGCCACGTCCACCTCTTGCTCCACGTCCTGAAAGTAGCCGATGCACACGTACGGCGTCGCGGGCGCTAGCAGGTTCAGACCCTCCCGCCCCAGACGAGGCAGCGCGTGATAGAGGAGCTGAGAGTCCTGCCACGAAACAGCCTTGAGAAGGTTGAGCTTCATAGGCTTTCCTTGTTGCAGTGAAGAAAGAACATGCTGCCAAGCCAGAGGTCACGTCGAACCAGATAGCAGGCTAACGCACCATTTGTCTCGCGATCAGCTCGGCCACATCCATGGCTCGGACGCGAATCCTCTCCTTCCGAGCTGCCTCGGCCAAAGTACGCTCGCACTGTTGACACGCCGAGAGAATCACTTGCGCCTGCGTTGTCACTGCCTCCTGGACACGACGAGCGGCAACGGCCGCCGTCAGATCCTTGTCAGCCATCTCGACGTCGCCTCCGCCACCACAGCAAAGAGAGTGCTCAGAGTGGTGCTCCATCTCTGTGAACGCAATCTCCGGAATCGCCTGGATGATCCGACGCGGAGCCTCGTAGATCCCGCTCGTACGACCTAGGTCGCAGGGATCGTGATAGGTTACCGGCCGCTTGAAGGGCTTCAGCTCGATCTGCCCGCTGTCGATCATCTCATCCAGAACTTCCACCGCGTGCAACACCTCAAACCCCAACGGTTCTCCCAGGATCCGCGGATAGTCGTGCTTCCAGGTGTGATAGCACGAAGGACATGCCGCAACCAGCCGCTTCGCGCCCGTCCTTCTCACGGCCTCCAGATTGTGGCGCATGCCGTCTACCGCCGCGTCGCCCATACCTGCGATCACCAACGGGAAGCCACAGCACCACTCCTCGCCCCCCAGCGTAAGAAAATCTACGTCGGCATGCCCGAGAATCTCCACAATGCTCTGAGGTACGGAGTAAGATCGTGGGTAAAATGAAGCCACACAGCCGACGAAGTAGACGATCTCGGCCGTCTCCTTCTGCCCCACTCCCGCCGGCACGTCCGCAAGGTTCTCACTCCAGATGAGCCGGTCCTCGTTCACGTCGGACGATATGTTGTGGTGAGTGGTCACAGTCTCCCGGAGGTGATCGAAGGTCTCCGGATAGACCCGCTGATCGACCAACGTCTCGCGCATCGAGATCCAAAGCGAACGCGTGTCGATGTGAACCGGGCATACCGTCCCGCACCTACCGCAGAGCGTACAATCGAACGTTCCGCCCGAGTGCTCCGTCAGCTCTTGCTCATCAAGAGGGCGCGGACCGGTCAATCGAGCCCAAAGTCCGTGCTGACGTCTCACGAAGTCACGCACAGCCTCGATCTTACGAAGCGGCGTGATCGAGTCTCGCTCGGGTTTCTCCGCAAACGTGGGACACCATTCCACACACTCGCCGCAGCGGGTGCATGCGTCCAGTTCCATCAGCTGCATTAGCGCGTAGCGCTTCAGGTCAAGCTTGGACACGAGCTGCTCCTTTCTCGAGGCCCGCGTGCTCGTCTGTCTGCTCATCCATATCCCGGACAATGGTCACGAGCGCGCCTGCGATGACGTGCATGAACTTGGAGAAGGGAATGGTGACAATCACCAGCGATGTGAGGATCCCGTGCCCCACATACAACCAGGGGTGGAGGGCATCCCAAGGGATAGAAAGCCCGCGCACCAAAGAAGCCAGCGGATACCCGACGAAGGCTACGTACGCCGCAGGCCCCACGTGACTTGAACTCAGCCTCACCACCTCGGCTACCCACCCCGAGAGCAAGATCGCCCCCAGTCCGATCATCATCCAATTGTCCATCGGTCCCGTTCTGAGCTGGGACGGAGCGGAAAGGTAGCGACGCAGGAGAAAGAAGAGAAGGCCGACAGTCATAAGCACGCCGCCAATCTCGTTCAACAGCCCCGTGACAGGATGATCAGGAGTGACCCACATCCCTATCCATGGCACGTCCTCGAGATGAAAGAAATGGATGAGCACCTTATCGCTCAGGGCGGACACTCCGGAAAGCGTCATTAGGAGCATGAAACCGGTGAGCAACAAGAAGTGATTCAACCAACGCCAGAAGCTCGTACGATAGAGGCGGCGGTTGAACCATGCCTCGCTTATGAAGGATCGAATCAGCAAGCCCAGCCGGGGGCTGAAGATCGTCTCAACTACATCTCGGAACACGTTTCCAAGGCCTAGCTCGTCCGCCCCGCCCCTCAGCCAGGTGGTAAAGACGACTGTCATCCCCACGAAAAAGAACGCCATCAAAGGCAGATGGACGATCCAGAAGACCGTCTCCGCAGTCTCAATTGTCATCAGAAGAGCACCCTTTCACTCGCGTAGACCCCAGGGACAATCACAAAGCTCGGTCCGAGCACCTCAATGCAAAACCGCTCTTCCCCTTCAAAGGGTGAGCTCGCAGGCGACGTGCGCGACCGAGATCAAGTCATGAGAAAAAGACCCCGCAGGACACGCACCGGTCCTCCACGTCCGAGTCCTCGGGGTCTCATCCAGCCCACCATCAAGTCGAGCGTTGCCCAACTAGCTCAGTATTTCCTCGTACTCCTCGAGTTCCTCCTCAATGAACGCCTTGAATTCATCCGAGTCGGGCTTCATCAGGTTGTCGAGCTCAGCGCTGTCGGACATCTCTACCTTGACGAGCCAGCCTTCGCCGTAAGGGTCCTCATTGACCAACATGGGCTCCCACTCCAGCTCGTCGTTGGCCTCCAGAATCTCACCGCTGACCATAGCCGGGATACGGCCAACCCACTTGCCCGACTCCATGGACATGAACGTCTCGCCCTGCTCCACCGCGCGGCCAACAAAGGGCATCTCGACGAAGACGATCTCCTGGGCGATCTGCTGTCCCAAATCGGTCAGCCCCTGGGTGACGACATGGCCTTCGATCAAAGCCCAGTTGTGCTTGCGGTCGTAGTAGAGGTTGTCGCTAAACTCAATCCCGCCAATTTCCATGATGTCCTCCTAGTCACCAGATGTAGCTTGATTGCCTCGTGAGCACCGATTATATCACATCTCCTAGGAACGATCAAAATGCCGTATTCATTCATCCATCAGGTTACCGAAAGGAAGATGACGACCGACGCATCAGAGGACGATGAAGAGGCGGTGCCGGGAGGCGGATCGGAGAACGCACGGCAAGCTACAGGACGAGATGGAGGCATGGACCGAGCTGCACCGTAAGAGCCCGGTCCGGTTGATGCACGACAGCTTGGGGCGGAAGCCTCGTCGCCTCCGTCAGAAGATTGACGATGATCCTCAGCAAGTCTTCGGCCCGCCGTGCCCCGAGGCGGGTTCGCCCCAGAATGTCCACCTCACACTGTACAACGGTGGAAAGAAGGGAAAAGAGGCCCTCCCAGGCTTCACGCACGGGGCGGCCGAGGGCAGCCGACGCCTTCGGCAACACTGTCAAGTGAAGGAATGAAGTGCATGGGGCAACATTCTGTCTCGAATGAACAAAGTCGCCTCCGTAGCACCCATCCGTTTGAGTTGACTCGAGCCCCTGGCAGGCTATCCACCGCGAAGCTCGGTCCGAAGACATCCTAGGCTCGCGACCGAAGGCTACGCTCGCGCAGAGGTTCCTTACTCCACCGTCACGGACTTTGCCAAGTTACGCGGCTGATCGACGTCACAGCCCCTCCTCACAGCCAGATGATAGGCCAGAAGCTGTAGTGGGATCACGTTCACCACAGGGGCGATCAGCGGCGGTGCCTCCGGAGCATAGAGTAGGTGGTTCGCCTTGTCGGCGATCGCATCGTCACCCTCCGTGGCCAACGCAATGACGATACCATCCCGCGCCCGCACTTGCTCCACCTGACTCATCATCTTGTCGTAGACGCTATCGCGAGTAGCGATGGCGACCACCGGCATCGCTTCGTCGATGAGGGCGATCGGCCCGTGCTTCATCTCGCCGGCAGGATATCCCTCGGCATGGATATAGGAAATCTCCTTCAGCTTGAGCGCTCCCTCCAGCGCAATCGGATAGTTGATGCCGCGTCCCAAGTATAGGAAATGCTCTCGATCATAGAACCTGCTTGCCAGATCCTCATACTCGTCCCCGTGGTCCAGCGCCCGTCCCACAAGGTCCGGGAGCATCCCGACGGAATCCACGGCATCTCGCAGCTGCGCCCCCTGGAGGATCCCTCGCCTCTCACCAAGGTATAGGCCGAGCAGGCAGAGATCTACCAGGCTCGCGGTAAAGGCCTTGGTCGAAGCCACTCCGATCTCCGGGCCCGCATGCATCAGGATGTGTCCTTCAGAGATACGATGCGCTTGGCTGCCAATGACGTTTACGATGGCCCAGAGCCGGGCTCCTTTCTTGCGCCCTTCCTCCATCGCCGCCAGCGTGTCCACGGTCTCGCCGCTCTGAGTGATGGCCAGAACAGCAGTGTTCTCATTGACGATAGGGTCTCGGTAGCGGTACTCGGATCCGTAGTCGACTTCGACATGGAGCCGGGCCGTTGACTCGATGATGAACTTGCCGACTAGCCCAGCGTAAGCCGACGTGCCGCACGCAACGATGACGAGTTTCTCCAAGGACTGAGCCTCATGAGGCGCTAGACTCAGGCTTTCGAAGCGCACATGCCCGCGCTCGAAGTCGGCACGGCCCCGGATGGTGTCCGTGATGGAGCGCGCCTGTTCGTAGATTTCTTTCTGCATGAAGTGACGGTACGTGCCCTTGGCAGCCGACACCGGATCCCACGAGATCGAGTGCACCTGCGCCTCTATCGGCTCTCCGGCCAGCGTGGTGACTTCAACGCCGGCACGCGTGAGCACAGCCATCTGGCGATCCTCGAGGAAAACCATTTGGCGCGTGTGCTTGAGAATGGCCGGGATATCGGAGGCCAGGAACATCTCTCCATCGCCCACCCCGACCGTCAGGCCCCCGGCGTTGCCAAGACGGGCTGCGACCAATCGATCCGGCTCGTGCCTGCTTAGGAAGACAAAGGCACTCGCGCCCTTGATACGGTCAAGTGCCTGTCGGACTGCCGACTCCAGGTCATACCCCTCCGCCATGAACATCTCGACCAAGTGAACGACCACCTCGCTGTCGGTCTCGGATGTAAACTCGCGCCCTTTTCCCGCCAGTCTCTCGCGCAGGGAGCGGAAGTTCTCGATGATTCCGTTGTGCACGACAGCCACGTCTCCCGTGCTGCCCAGATGAGGGTGAGCATTGCGCTGGCAGGGCTCGCCGTGGGTGGCCCAGCGCGTGTGCCCTATGCCGATCCGGCCGCTGACCGGTTCGGCGTCCAATGCCTCCATTAGGGCTTCCATCTTGCCCGCCTCACGCCTGACGGCGATGTTGCCCCCGTCCTCCACCACCGCCAGTCCAGCCGAATCGTAGCCCCGATACTCAAGCCTCTTTAGTCCGTTAAGGATGATTGGGGTTGCATCTTGCGATCCCACGTAACCGACGATACCACACATGTTCCCTCCTACCAATGTCCCAGATTGAGTCGCACGTGGCAATCTCGCGCCAGCCGTGACGCGTCAGCGAGAGCAGCCACACGAAGCAAGGCTGTCACTGCAGGTCCCATTGGCCCGGAGATTGCTCTCCAGCTTTGTCTGAACCGGCTTGTGTCTTTGGAGGGGAAGATGGGGAGTGACCGACCCCAGGCGGCATCCGCCGAACGTTCGATTTTCCCTGCCTTGCGACAGGAACCGCCTCCTCGTCACCCAGACTCTCGGTGCAATGACTCCTGAGCTCGAGCCGAACTCATAGTTCCCATGCCGTCACCCAGAAACACAGATCCGACAACAGCCCGACAGCCGTGGCTTGATCGTGCAAGCGCCTCGCACGTGGATTGGCTCACACCTCACACTTGTCTGGGGCAGGCGCTGCTTCCCCCTGACAGCTCTCTCTTTCCTTCCGCACCTCCTACGTCGGCTCTTCAGCCCCGTTGGTCGGCGTTCGTCTCCGTTAGAACTAGGTCACCGACTACGTCACGCGGCAGCCGTCATGACCCGTCGCCCCAACGCCTGTCCCACGTCGGAGGGCCACATCTCGTCAATCGACTGGCCTTCGGGCCCTCCAAACATGGACGGGGGGAGCAGCACAGCTTCGCCGACCTCCCGCTCCTCGAGTTCTGCTATCACGTCGCCGGCAGTCAGCAACCCTGCCACGGTGACCGAATCGCCGAAGAACTGATTGACCACTGATATCACGTCCGCGGTGGAACCAGCCACCGCAGTACGCAACACGGGGGCGAACAGAGTCCCGGTTACCAAGGTGGGAGCATCAAGATCAGAGATCGTGGACGTCAGTCGCGGCACCCGAGCGTCCAGAAAGTGGCGCACCAGGCCGACGCCGTTCTCCGTCAGATCGAGGCCATCGTAGTGCGCCATGGACGGGACATCCTCAGCCAGTCGCAAGTACCACTCATCGGACAGGTAGACGAAGGCGACGCCAAGGCGGTCGCGAAGCCTCCCCTGCCATCCGTGTACACCTTGCACGACTCCCCGCATTTCGTCAGTGGTTTGCAGGCGACAGTCAAAACGATGATACTTTGTTAGACCTATCGGCACGATACTGACCGAGCGCACAGACGGGTACAGCGCCGCAAGATCCTCAATCGAGTGATCAAGGTGAGTGCCGTCATTGACGCCGGGCCGCACCACGATCTGTGTGTGGATCAGAATATCCATCGCAGCCAGACGGCGCAGCTGGGCCAGCACGTCCGGCGCATCAGGATTCCGCAGAAACTGCCGGCGTACGTCCGTCTCAGTGGCGTGAACGGACACGTACAGGGGGCTGAGATGCTGTTCCTCGATCCGCTTCAAATCCCCTTCCGTCAGATTGGTCAAGGTGACGTAGGTGCCGAACAGGAACGACATGCGATAGTCGTCGTCCTTCACGTAGAGCGACGGGCGCAATCCTGGAGGCATCTGGGCCACGAAGCAGAACTCGCAGCGATTGTCGCACCGCCTCATGCGATCGAAGATCGGCTCATCGAACGTGAGACCAAGGGGTTCGCCGTACCGTCTCTCCGCTTCAAGCAGGCGCGTCTCGCCGGAGGAGCGCACGCGTAACCGAAGCAATGGATCAGAGGCGTAGTACTGAACGTCAATCACGTCCCGCAGCGGATGCCCGTTAGCCCAGAGCAGCTCATCGCCCGGCTCGAGTCCCAGGCGGTCGGCCAAGCTGTCAGGAGCAATTCGGGAGATTACACCGGCAGCGCCGTTGTTCTCAGCTTCCATCGTCATGGACAATCCTGCTCGTGCACCAAGCCCACTGTCGCGGCCACGACCTGGGCGACATTCAGATCTGTGGTATCGATCCTGAAGGAATCCTCGGCTGGACGCAGCGGGGAGGCATCCCTGTTGCTGTCGATCCGGTCCCGCCTCCGCATCGATCGCAACACAGCACGGTAGTCAGCGCGCTTCCCGCGCTCCTCCATCTCTCGCCATCGCCGAAGGGCGCGCTCCTCCACACTCGCGTCAAGGTAGATCTTGAGGTCAGCTTCGGGGAGAACCACGGTGCCGATGTCTCTCCCCACCATCACGACAGGCCTGTCAACCGCGATCCGGCGCTGCTTGGCAACCAGCGCTCGACGCACCCCAGGATAGGCCGAGACGACCGAGACGTTGGCGTCCACCTCTGGCGTTCGGATCGACCAGGTGACGTCGACGGCATCAGCCAGCACAGTGTACTGGCGACCGCCATCCTTCGTAGCCCCTGTGACGTGGATATCGAGCTCCTCTGCAAGCGCCGTAACGGCCTCCTCATCGTCGACCTCCACGTCGCGTTCCAGCGCTGCCCATGTCACCGCGCGGTACATAACGCCGGTGTCGAAGTATAGATATCCGAGCCGTTCGGCAAGGGCCTGGCCGACGGTGCTCTTCCCCGACGCTGCTGGCCCGTCAATCGCTATAGTCATCGGTTGCACGCCCACAGCTCCCTGTCCTCGCAGCTTCTCACAAGGAGTCAACCAATCGACTCACGGCGGAGAACGCCCGTCAGGCACCCAATCCCACCGGCGGCCTTGGTAAGCTCATCCAGCTCAACAGTGACACAGTCGATGCCCGCCTCCTCATAGAAAGATTGTGTCACATGGTTCCCGGCCGCCGTCAGGATTCGCCGCGGGCCCAACGTCACGAAATTGAGGGCCATGCCGTACTTAGCCTCGTTCTCATCCGGCAGGAAGAGGACTCGGAACCGCCTATCCCGCAGCGCCTCCACAGCCGCATGCGGCACGCGCCCCGGCCACGCTACCGCCAAGTCCCGATCTGCAAAGCGCAGCTGTCCCATCAAATGCATCGCCCCATAGGGCAGACCTACGTGGACAACCTCCACGCCCATCTCCCGCAGCAAGGCTGTCACCTGGGCTGCGCCCTCGGCGTTTGTGCGCAGCCCGGTGGCCAGCATGACCATCCTCTGATCAATCCACGCCGCATCCGCTCCTTCGAACGTCCCATGACCGCGCACGCTGCGGAGGATCGGGACTCCCAAGTCCGACAGCCGACGGGCTACCAGGCGCTCTTCACCCGCGCGCACCGTGGAAGCCGGACGCCCCAGAATCGCCCCCTCGGGGGTCATGAACATCAGGTCGGCGACGAACATCAGATTGGGGAGCGACGTGCGGTCGGGATCCACATACCGGACGGTGACTCCCGCATCCTGGAACGTATCCGCCAACGCGCTGTGCTGTCGCCGAGCGCGATCTGCATCGAGCGGCTCCATCATCTGGGCCCGATCCGGCTCTGTCACCCCTTCCAGCTCGGTTCCAGGACGATGGAGCAGCACCGACTGGAGGGAAGCCCATTCGCTGTCTACACCGCATGAGCCCCAGATGGAGCCGATCTCCTGGCGCAGGGCGGTTCTCCGCGGCGACCAGCCGTCGCCCCCATAGGCGGCGGCCGAGAAGAGGCTGCTCACCATCGTTCGTGACGGATTAGCTCGCCGAGGGACCTCCGCTTCTTCGACCCCGGCTCGTCATCAGGATAGCCGAGAGGCGTGAAGGCGATGGGCTCCACCCCGTCCGGCAGCCCCAACACATCGCGGGCGGCATCAGGGTCGAAAGCTCCCACCCAGCACGTTCCCAGCCCTTCATTTGCGGCAGCTAGAATCAAATGATCCATCACGATGGCTACGTCGACGTCAACGTAGCTCTTCCCGTCTCGGCGGGTCCAGCCGCGCTCGGGAAGGCCGCAGGCGCAGATGACGAGCGGCGGCTCGACAAACCATTCCTTGCCGTAGATCTGGTTGAGCTCTTCCTTCCGCCCCCCCGTATGAATCACGAGCAACTGGAATGGCTGACGATTGGCCGCCGTTGGCGCGAGACGCGCTGCCTCAAGCACCTTGTCCAGCTTCTCATCCTCGACCGGATCGGACTTGTAGGCACGCACGCTATATCGTGCTCTGATAAGCTTCGAGTACTCCATTGATGACCTCCCTGAACTCCTCGACAATTCGATAGTGGCGCTGGAATGGTCAGCGCCTCAGCTCATGGACCGGATCCCTCTGCCCAGGTGGGCCACGTGTAGAAAGGACTCAGCCACTGCAAAGGATCCACGTTGACTCCGCCGACCCACATCTCCCAGTGGAGATGCGCCCCGGTCGATAGGCCAGTGCTCCCTATCCTCCCAATTGGATCCCCTTGCTCAACCTGTTGCCCCAGCTCGAGCTCACGCGCCGAGAGATGCCAAAATCCACTCAATACGCCCCAACCGTGGTCGAGAATCACTGCATTTCCTCGGACTGTCAGTTCGTCGGTGAGCACAACCGTCCCCCCCGCTGGCGCGAACACTGGGGTCCCAGTCGATCCGCGGAGATCCACGCCCCCGTGGTAGCTGGTGTATGGCCCGTCATTGTAGGCGCGGTGCGTTCCGAAGTAGGAGGAGACCGTCCCACCGCACGGTCGGTGGAGAGGTCCCGACCATCTTCTCTCGTCCGTGAACGTAGGCCGAATCGCATCGAGACGCTCCCGCTCGGCCGCAAGCACGGCCGGATCCAGGAGGCTCGGAGAAGCCGCAATACGTTCATAGCCGAACTGGCCGGCCTCGACGACGACGCTGGCAGCAACCTGCGTCGTCTGGCCGTCGCCATCCGTCGCCTCCAGAATCACCGCATACAGCCCTGGATCCGTGAAAACCCGCACGCCGGCGAGCCCATAGTAGACACCATTCTCCTCGGCGAACTGCAGCGTCCGCTCGAAGAGCGTTCCAGTCAGCGTCACCGCGTCTTCCAGGCGGGCAACAATGACCAGCGAGTCTCCCTGATGGACCGGCAGCGGATGCACCTCGACCGACTCGAATGGAGAGGGGAGCCTCTCCTCTTCGTCACCGGGAATCAGAAGCGTCCCTCCGCTGAATGT
>JASFVD010000002.1:0-25256 GCA_050050015.1 Anaerolineae bacterium
CGAAGGGCGGCTTCTTCGTCGTGCCATCGCAGCGGACCGCCTCTTCTCATCGTTGATCTTCTGGGGTCCGCCCGGCACGGGCAAGACGACCCTTGCTACGATCATCGCCAACTCCACGGAGAGACACTTCGAAACCATAAGCGCCGTGTTGGCCGGGGTTGCTGACCTGCGCCGAATCATCAAAGAGGCCAAGGACCGACTCGGCATGTACGGTCAGCGAACGATCCTCTTCGTGGACGAGATCCACCGGTGGAACAAAGCCCAACAGGACGCCCTCCTTCCTCACGTCGAGGATGGGACCGTTGTGCTTGTCGGGGCGACTACAGAGAATCCCTACTTCGAGGTAATCGGACCTCTCGTGTCGCGCTCACGCGTCTTCCAGTTCGAACCGCTAAGAGACGATGAGATCAGGGAGATTCTCAAACGTGCTCTCGCGGACGCCGAACAGGGGTATGGCGATCGGGATGTCCAGCTCAGTGACGAGGCGCTGGATCATCTCATCCGTGTGGCCGGGGGTGACGCGCGCGACGCACTCAACGCGTTGGAGTTGGCCGTGGAAAGCACGCCACCTGACGACGAAGGTGCCACCCAGATCACCCTGGAGGTAGCGGAGGAGTCGATCCAACAGCGCGCTCTGCGGTACGACAAGACAGGAGACGAGCACTACGACACAGCGTCAGCCTTCATCAAATCAGTGCGAGGCAGCGACCCGGATGCAGCGCTCTACTGGCTCGCCAAGATGGTCGCCGCTGGCGAGGATCCCCGCTTCATCCTGCGTCGCCTCTACATCCTGGCCGCGGAGGACATAGGCCTGGCTGATCCAGGCGGCGTCCAAGTGGTTGATGCATGTGCCAAGGCCTTCGAATGGGTCGGCATGCCGGAAGGCCAATACCACCTGGCGATGGCGACCCTCTATCTGTGTACGGCTCCCAAATCGAACGCCGTGGGCGCCTACTGGAAAGCCCTGGAGGAGGTTCGGGAGCACGGCACTGGCCCTGTGCCCCCCTATTTGCGGGACAAGACCGATGTCTTTCGTGGCGCCCTACGCGAGCACTATGAGGACACCTTTGGGGAGCACGAGGGCTATAAGTACCCGCACGCCTACCCCGAAGGCTGGGTCGACCAGCGCTACCTACCAGAAGGCGTTGAAGCTGGGTGGTTCAAGCCAGGGGGACATGGCTACGAGAAGGAAATCATTGAGCGATTGGACAGAATGAAGCAATCCGCCAACAGTGGCTCCGACCAAGAGAGCGGGTGACAAACCAGGGCGTCGATCGATTCAGAGCGCACGACGGACAGCCAAACCCCCACAGTAAGCATCAACGCCCCGCCGTGCGTTGGTCCATGCCGACCTCTTCACGCGAAGACCGCCTCAGTCGGGCCGTCTCCCTTCTCCCACGTACCGATGCTCGGCCCCCGGAATAATGCCACCATACACATCACTGGGAAGGCACGGTAGAGGGAGTCCACCTGTCGCGCTCGCCTACAGGGCTACCGCGCCGCGAGCCACTAACTGACATTGGGGGCGGGGGCTTGCCCGGTCTTCGGTCAAAGGACGCGCTAGATCCTGGGGGTGATCACGATATGTGGGCTCGAGATGGAACCGCGAAGGGCTCCGCGGGCCTACCGGAACGGCCCGTCAACCAGACGCGTGCTCCGTCTCCGACCTCAGGGCTTCAGCCATCGCAATGAGGCGCTTGACAGTCTCGCGCACGCTTTGCATACCCACTTCGTCAGCCTCCGCCCCCTCGGCGCCCGCATCGCGAGACCAGACCGTCCCTCCCAGGTTTGCGCCGAAAGGACCGCCGCTGACGGGGATCATCTTATTGGCCAGGTAAAAGGCGTGGATCGCCATGATAGCCGGCTCCTGACCACCGACACGATCACCACCCACGGCAACAGCCGCGCCGACCTTGCCCCTGAAAGCATTGATATCCCTGGCCGCGATCGCCCTACATCGATCTAGAATCGCCTTCAGCTGTCCGGAAAGTGTCCCCTGGTAGACGGGGGTCCCAAGGATCCAGCCATCGGCGGCCTCCATGCTGGGATACATCTTCGCCACGTCATCGCCAAAGACGCATCCCTCCTTCGTGCGCACGCAGTAGTCGCAGTGGATACAGAATCGAATCCTCTTGCCGCGGACGGAGATGAACTCCGTCTCAACATCTGCGAGGGTTTCGGCAAACGTCAGTGCCTCCCTGACCACGTATGCTGTCCCGCCCTCGCGCGGACTCCCTGAGATTCCCAACAGCTTCATCGGACGCATGCGACGAAGTCTCCCGGTTTCACAGGAGGACTCTCTTGTCACCCATCCGTTGCGTCACGCCCACATCATCCAGATGCTCCAGGAGGGCCTGAGCGTATTTCCGGCTTGACCCAAACATATCCCTTACTTCAGCCAGCGTGACGCTCCCCTGGTTCTCGATCCTTGAACGGATCCGCCCGACCATACCCTCATAGGTCTCGGGCAAGAAAACGACATCCGGCGAGACTTGCACGAGGTCACGGCGGTTGATCAGAACCCTGAACACCTCATCCCCGACCGCCTCGACGCACTCCTTGACTGACGGCGTCGCATACGGCTCGCTCTGAAAGTCCGATAGCAACGCGTCCACGCGCTCTTGCTGCTGCTCCGTCAACTCGACGGCATGACCAGAAAGCCTCACGCTGGCCCCTTCATAGACGACGACCCCCTCAGCCTCTGCACCAGCCATCACTGCGTCAAACACCTCGGACGCCAGTCTCAAGTTACTGCGCAAGGCCTCCCTCGGCATCCCCTTCCGCAGAGGCAACCTCCGATGATACGATGAGAGCGCCGCGACGATGTTCTCCGCCAGCTCAGACCACCAGTCCTGGCTGGCGAGCAGTGCCTTGTTGCGGACCAGCTGCTCAAGATCGCCGTGCCCGCGATCCCCCTCACCCCCCAGGACAACGGCTCGCTTCTCGCTCAGAAGCTGAGCCAGGGCAGGCAAAGCAGCATCACCCAGCCGCCCGGTGTCAAGAAGCTTGCCCACGGGAACGGGGCCTTCCCGCTCCAGAGTTTGCAGCAGGATCTCTGTCGGAGTGCCTTCTGCCAGAGTCTCAAGGCGATCGACGACCACGGACTCGAAGCGGCGGTGCTTGCGCCCGGGATGGGGATCGACAACGATGCCACCACCCACCGTCGTCGGAGGCGAAGGTAGGCGGACGATATAGTGATCGTCCCTTCGCATCGCCACTGGTTCCTGAAGCTCCAACTGCACCCACCCTACTTGCTGGGGCAGGAGAAGCTCCTGCCCCAGCACGCGGACACGTGCCATCACCTCGGCTGCGCCGGTGTAAAGCTTCAGCTCAGTGTTGTGCCGCAGCGGTCGCTGCGCAAACTGGCCCAGATCTGGCCACAGAATATCTGGGAGGTAGCGCATCCTCACGTCAACGAGAGTGGTCGCCTCCAGCCAGCCAGGCGAGGACACGACATCGCCACGCTTGAGTTGATCCTTGTCGACACCGCTCAGATTGATCGCCACGCGGCTACCCGGTACCGCCCGGTCGATTCTCTCCTTGTGAGTCTGGAGGCCGCGGATGCGGGCCTTCAACCGCTGAGGCAAGATCTCCACGTCTTGGCCGGTCTCGAAGTGACCATCGACGAGGGTGCCGGTGACGACGGTGCCGAATCCACTGACAGTGAAGACTCGATCGATAGGCAGCCTGGGGCGGCCGCGGTCAGGTTGCGGCTCGCTCTGGGCGAGGACGGCCTGAAGGGTTGTCAGCAGTCGATCAAGGCCGCGCCCGGTGCGGGCCGACGTGAGCACGACGGGTGCATCCTCCAGGACCGTGCCAGCCAGCGTCTCGGCGACATCCTCCACTACCAGGTCGAGCCAATCCTCGCTTTCCACCAGGTCGATCTTGGTGATGGCAACCACCCCGGCGTTGACCTCCAACAAATCAAGTATGGTAAGATGCTCGCGAGTCTGCGGCATGACGCTCTCATCGGCGGCGACGACGAAGAGTGTCGCATCGATGCTGCCCACACCAGCCAGCATGTTTTCGACGAAATCCCTGTGCCCGGGCACGTCGACGATGCCGATTGATGCGCCATTGGGTAATGTGAGCCAAGCGAAGCCCAGGTCAATGGTCAGGCCTCGCTCTTTCTCCTCGCGCAGCCTGTCCGGATCGATGCCCGTTAGGGCAAGAACCAGAGCGGACTTGCCGTGATCTACGTGGCCAGCCGTACCGACGACGCGCATCAGCTCTGATCTCCCTACTCGTCGCGTAGCGCTGCCAGCTGCTCATCAATCGGAGCCACTAGCTCCTCATACACGTCCTGTGCGGCACCCAGCAGCGCATTGGCGTCAGCACGCTGAGCCTCCCACAGGGCACTCAACTGTTCGCGGTGAAGCTCCGTGACATCTTCCAGTGTCGCAAGGCGGCCTTGCTGCTGACTGTCGGTCTGCGCCCGATCCCGCCATCGCTGCTCTGCGACGACCTCTCGCTTCTTCAGTTCCTTCGCTTGTTCCGTCTCCCATTCCTCCCACTGACGTGCGATGCGCTCCTCGGCAATGCGTTGCCTCTCAGCCATTTCGTCCTGACGCCTCTCGATGCGCGTCTTGAACTTCTCTAACGCGCTGAGAGCCCTCTTTACCTGCTCCCTCCGCTCAATGAAGCCGTGCGTCTGCTCACGAATTCGCTCTAGCTCTTCCTCGACTTCTTGAGCCTGATCGAGGTAGGACTGCATCTTCTGCTCACGCTGGAAGTCGGAGACACGCAACTCCTCAATGGGTTTGTCGTACGACTTCACCATTTGAACCGTCTCGTCGATGCGAGATTCTTGTTTCTGCAGCCGCTGTTCGAAGAACGGAAGCTTCTGCCCGACCCCCTCGACCTGCTTGCGGAGCTCCGTTATGCCTTGTTCGGACTCCGTGAGCCGGCGGTGGTCAGAGCGCCGTCGCTCCTCCAGGTAGGAGACCGAACTTATCGCGTCCTCGATTCGCTTCGCCTGATCCGTCACGATGGCCTCTAGCGTCTGGATCTTCTCGCTCATCCGCTCCTGCTCGGCCTCACGCGCGCTCAGTCGCTCCTCGTAGCGAGGCAGGACTCGCAGCTCCTTCTCCAAGCGGTTGAGGTGGTCCTTCATCGCCTCGTGCTCGAGCCTTCGGAGTCGCTTGGCCTCTGACCGGTCCTTGCGCCACGCCTCGTCGCGCTCCTCAAGCTGGAACGTCATCTCCTTCTTAAAATTGGAGACCATCTGCTCGAACCCGTCAACCTTCGATAGCACGCCCTCTACACGGGCCAGCGCTGCTTCTAGTTCCTGCAGTCGGGCTGCTCGCCTGGCAATCTCCTGCTCTTGTTCTCTCAACCGCTCTTCAAGCTTTGCGATAGTAGCCTTGTCCTTGCGCCGCTCCTCATCAAGCCATCTGAGGGTCTGCAGCGCTTGCGACAAATCCATCGACTCGCTTATCTTGGATGCCATGATTGTAGCTCCTCGGATCACTTCGCGCGCCGGATAGGGGTATCCTGACCATCGATTATAACATTGTTCCACCTCGAGGACAACGGTTTTTGTCCGCGGCGGGCACCTGTGCTATAATCGATCGTCGTCAAGTCCTAGCATCTGCTCTCTTCGGAGGACCCTGGGAACAGACCGTATGACCGAGAAGAAGATAAGTAAGAGTGACCGTCACAAGGCGGTAGAACACCAGAAGGCAGGCGTTGAGGCGTATGAGGCCTGGACCGTTGATCTGGCGATCGAGGAGCTTGAAGCCGCTGTGGCTCTGGACCCTGAAGCTCCAGAGTATCGGCTGAACCTCGCTCAGGCCTTGGCTCGCAGCGGCGACTATGATCAGGCGCTTCGCGTTCTGGCTGGATTCATCAGGCTGGAGCCCAACAGCCGTCTCACCCAACGCTTTGAGCAACTGTTCGCCAGCGGGATGGATGACGTAGAACAGGTACTCACCGACAAGATGACGCAGGCCGGGATGCCAGTCGAGGAAATAGGTGCCGCCCTGCAGATGTGGTTGGAGTACCGAGTCGCGCTGGGCCGAGAGAGGCTTATTGTCCGCAAGGCACAAACGTGGGCAGCCGCATTGGACTACATTGTGCGCAAAGTGAATCTGAGGCCGGTGAGACGATACAAGATCGCTGAGATGTACGGCGTCAGTGACAGTGCTGTCCGCGACAGGCATCGCGATCTGATCGACACACTGGACGTGATGCCGTGCGACTATCGGTACTTCACCGGTGACGAGAATCCCCTCGATAAACTCGTGGAGGCTGCAGAGCTCCTGGAGGCCTTGGAGGCCCGCTTCAGAGAAACCTAGCCGGCAAGCCCCCACGGCTAGCGCTCACGATACCGTCGTTTGGATCGTCCGGACCGCTCCCGCATTCCTGAGCGCGTCCGCTACCTTTGCAGAGCTTCGGGGCGGCGCAAGTGCCAACAGGATTCCCCCTTGCCCAGCCCCTGAGAGCTTGGCTCCCAAGGCACCGGCCGTTCGGGCCGCGTCGACCAGATTCTCCAACGCAGGCGACGAGACTCCGAGCTTGACCAGAAGTGCATGATTCGCGTCCATCAACGGTCCCAAGGAATCGGCCTCTCCCGCTTCAATCCGCTGCCGTGCTTCCCGAACGATCTGTCCAATCCGCTGGAACAGCTCTTCATAGCGCGCGGTCTCCCGCTCCCATCCAGCCCGCACTTGGTCGACGAGACGCTTCGTGGGACTTGGAAGACCAGTATCGGCGATGACCAGCCCGAAAGGCGCTCCAACCGTCATGAGCTCAGGCCCAGACGCAGCGCTGCGCACGAAGTAGACGGGGCGCTCATAGGCAATCACGGTATTGTCGATTCCGCTGGGCGTGCCGTGATGGATCTTCTCCACTTCGTAGACGAGAGCGCTGACTTCCGCCGGGGACAGAGACGCTCCCAGAAACTCCCCAAGGACGCGGACGACGGCCGTAGCGACAGCGGCCCCGCTACCGAGTCCGCTGGCCATGCGTATGGTAGACTGCACAGTGAGTGTCGCATCCGGGATTGGGGCGACAAGATGCTCGAGCGTAAGGCGCGCGGCAACAGCCAGAGCGGCGTCCCCCGGAGCGGAGTCGAGCTCAATGGATTCTCCCAGATCGGGAGCGATCAAGGTGAGGCCGCTGCCCGAACGCGCAGTCTCAACGTACGCGGTGGCCCCAACTCGTGCAACAGGGACTGCAATCGCCGGCTCTCCGTAGACGACTGCGTGCTCACCGAAAAGGATGGCCTTCCCAGGAACCGACGATTGGGCTGGGGCTCGTGTCACGTACTCGCTCCTATCTTCTCCATTGACCACGCCAATTGACAGTGGCCCTGTCCATGCTACACTTGATTCGAGGATGTCCACGGGCGCGCAGGCACACGGAGCCGCTCCTTGCTCCCCGGAACCGGGGGCATTCCCCTCACATCAGGCGATCTGACGCCGCTCACGAACACCGGCCGGAGGCTCTCACATAGACTAGGGACGGATGGATCACCGCACCGCCACACTGCTGAACGAGGGAGAGACCGCAGCGCAAGCGGGGCGAGACGCTGCGGCCCGACGCGCGTTTCGCGCCGTCTTGAGCCACGATCCGGAGAACCTGGCGGCATTACTCTGGCTGACGTGGCTCAGTGAGAACCCTCGTGCCAGCCGGGCGTACGCCGAGCGCGCGCTGGCTGTCGATCCCCACAGCGGTCGCGCGCAAGCAGCCCTACAGTGGGCTGAGTCACAGCCGACCTCATCCCTCGAGTCCGCTCATCCCAAACCACGGCAATCCAAGAACGCGATGGGGTGGAGTCGCGTCCTGCCACTGGCCGCCCTCGGGTCGGTGATGGCATTTGCCGCCGGTGCACTCTTGGTCATCCTCTGGTACTCGCCTCATCAGTTGCCGGCTCTGGCTAACGCAGAAGTCACGCCTTGCCCAACCCCGACCGTCGCCACAACACCACCGGCTACTCCCACCGCCACACCAACCCGGACGATGACCCCGACGGCTGAGCCGACGGCCGAGCCGACCGCCACATCGACTCCGACCGGAACGAATACGAGCACCCCGACCCCGACACCTAGCCCGACCCGCATCCCGCTCTTGACGTCGACGGTGGTGCCCACGGCTACGCTCAGCCCCACAGGACCAGCACCATCGCCTACGCCCGACGACTTGTCACCGCCAGACACCTCGACGGGCAGCAGTATCCGCTGGATTGACGTAGACCTAAGCGATCAAACACTCACGGCATACGTGGGTCACACCGCCGTGCGGTCCACGCTCGTCTCCACGGGGCTACCAGACACGCCCACACCCGTGGGCAAGTACTACATCTACGTCAAGCTTCTGAGGGACGACATGACTGGACCCGACTACTATCTTCCAGACGTCCCTTACACAATGTACTTCTATCGAGGCTACGGCATCCATGGTACATATTGGCACAGCAACTTCGGTCGTCCAATGAGCCATGGGTGCATCAACCTGCCTACGACGGAGGCCGAGTGGCTCTTCGAATGGGCCTCCGTAGGCACGCTTGTCAACGTTCACTGGTAGGGGGAGAGCCCGCGTTCGGCACTCCGTGTCTCCTCGTAGCGGCATCCTCTGCGTCCGACTCCTCCCTCACTCCTGGACCTGGTAGCTGTAGAAGGCCCACTCCGTCGTGACCGGCGCGAGGCCAGACACGCTTATGACAGCCCTGTCTGATTCCTTGCTCAGAGGCACAGACCAGGACCCGGACTGATCGTCGTCGAGCTCCAGAATCTTCAGGGTCGTCTCAGGGCCAAAGAGAATCATCTGCACCAACCACCGTTGGGAGAGAACGTTGGCGTGGCGGATGAAGCCAGCCGCCTCCCATCCCGCTTCATCTGATTCGAAGTCGCTCGAGTAGCCGATCGCGGGGACGCTGACGTCGTCCAGGACTAGGCCCGGGCGATTTACGGCATCGTCGGTGATATACTCAAAGCGAAGAAGTATCTCTTGCCCAGCATAGTCGGAGAGATCAACCTCTTCCTTGATCCACTGCGGCTCTTCGCCATCGCCGCTCTGACCCGTATACGCCCAGCCGAATGAGTTGCCATTGGGGTTCGTATCCACTCCGGAAGGGGTCTCAAGAATCTCCCAGGCCCTTCCTCCGTCCGTGCTGGCCTCTAGGTACGCATAGTCCCAGTCCTTCTCGATATCATACCAGGTCCAGTAGGAAAGCGTCGCCTCGCTGTGATTCGAGAGATCAAAGGCACGCGTCAGCGCCATGTCGGAATCATCTCCTCGATTCGACCACCAGACATACTGTCCGCTATGAGCAGTGGTGTCGACTAGACCTACCCTCGTTGAGCCGGTGAAACTGAAGGTCAGCGGTCGTTGACCCTGCAGCTCAATGTAATCTGTCCCGTGCTGATGCACGGTTCCCTTCTCCGAAACGGGATAGGCATTCTGGTAGTAGGTGGTTTCGACGTCAGCGGCCGGGGGATCGATGTCCTCGTACCCGTAACGACCGTCGGCGATAGTCGGATCATCGACAAGGTTAGCTACGATCCAGTCTCCAAACAGATCCTCGTACGTCAACCCTTCACTCACTTCCCGAAGCACATCGTCCACGCTCGCAAAGGAGTTGTCGTCGTGAGCAACCAGCGCCTTGGTCGCATCAGAGCCAAAACGGTCCAGGAAGTATGATGTGAAGAGGTAGGCACCTCCGTAGTTCGGGCCAGCGGCCCCGGGGCCTGAGGGCCACGAGTTGAGCTGAGTATCCGGTGCGTCCGCGAAGAGATAGTCGGAGCCGCCAACGTCGAAGCCATTCAAGTAAGTAGCAAGCTCGGAGAATCCCTCGTTGAGCCAGGTGTCCTCGTTGCGGTCATTGTGCCAGTGAACCATGTGCTGGAACTCGTGGGCCAGCACACCGTTGTAGAAGGCGCTGTTCGGCAATACGTTGTCGATGTTGATGTAGAACATCTCCATCTCGTTGGAATCCTCTCGCACCTCTGAGACGAACTCGTCGGCACTAGAGTAGTAGCCGGCGACAGAGTCTCCAAGATTCGCGGCGTGGAGAATGCTCAGATGAGGATCGTTGTCCACACCCGGGCTCCATTCGGAGCCGAAGAAGGCTCGATTCGTGGCGTACGTCTCCTTCTCGAAGAGCTGAGCTGCGGCCTCTAGATCGCCCTGATCAACAGGCTCGCCTTCCTCCACCCACATGTAGACGTGTTCGGTCTTGTACTCCAGCGTGGCATAGAGGTCAAATTGCTCTTCTGTGTCTACGTTCGAGGCGTGAAAGAGGCGACGCGTGCCCACCTGGTAGTCTGGAGAGCCCTCTGGGTTGACCGTGCGCGCGGTGTCTGACGGCAGCCCGCGCAGTCGAACTGCCAGCTCATGGAGGTCGCGCACAGGGATGACCGTGTCCACCAGTAACGCCTCAGTCTCCTCCCCAAGGTCTCCAGCCGGATCCCGATTGACAGTCGGCGTGGGAACGGTCGTTGGTGTCAGAGGAACAGAAGGATCAGTCAGGTCTATGTCGGGCATCGGAGGACGGTCAAATGGCTCGCGCACCAAGAGCACGCCTGCTACGCAGCAGCAGCAACCTACAACCACGATCAGAGCCAGAATCGCTACGACAATGAGAAGATGAGATGTCTCCATGCTTTCGCTCCCACGTGCTTCTGCTATGCGCCTTCGATATCCCAAGCACACGGTATTATAGCACCAAGCGATCCGCGGGAAACTCGATCTAGGTTGATTGACTGGGATCGATACTGCAAGGCGGACAGTCTCGACGAGTGAAGCCGGCAAGTGGACCAGACAGACGCCTCCGGAAGCCACGCCTGGCGCAGGCCAGCGGCGAAGGCATCCTCTGAGGAGTGCAGAAGAAGTGGGACAGATTGTTGGGAGTCGGGTAGTCAGACAAGGGGTTCCTGTGGGATCCCGCATCCTCCGCGTGGACCGATACTGGTCTCCTGCAGGTCTGGGTGCGGTCTGCACTCGCGGCCCGCCTTTCTTGTCGTGTAACAGGTCACCGAGTATAATCGCCACGAGACAGTACGATTAGGGGGGGCGCATCAAGCCGAAGTGATGAAGCGTTCTGCTGACAACGTAAGTCGGATGCCAACCGCCGCAGGCATAGCACTCCTGATCCCAGCAGGATGGCTGGCCTACCCCTACATTCATTCCCGCGTGGCTGGCCCTACGCCATCGATCACCTCGAGGGTAGCGGTGGAGCAATCGATGGCGGGAGATCCGACGGCTAGTCAGCCACCTAGAACCGATCGCACCGAGGTCATCACAGAACCTCTAGCCCGCACACCGCAGACGACAGCGGCGTCGAGGCAAGCCTATGGCCCCGTAGCGGTCTCACTGCCGGGGCAGTGCCGGTTCCGGCGCCAGATCAAGCGGAGCCTAGGGGGCCACCGACAGGCATCATCGTCCCAGCCATCGGTCTAGACGCGCCCGTCGTCCCGGTATCGTTGATCGAAGAGCAAGTCGCAGCTACGACCCAGGTAATCTGGGATGTACTGGCTGAGCACACAGCTGGCTGGCACGAGACATCGGCCATGCTGGGCGAACCAGGCAATACGGTTCTCAACAGGCACAATACCAGCAATGGTGAGGCCTTCCGTGACTTATACAGACTAGAGATAGGCAATCAGATCATCCTGCATTCGAGGGAGATCACCCATACGTATCTTGTGTCTCATACGCTGGTGATGCCGGAGAAAGGCCAACCGCTCGAGGCACGGTTCCAGAACGCCCAGGTCATACTGCCTACGAACGATGAGCGCCTGACTCTCGTAACATGTCATCCGTATGGCAGCCTACGCAACCGGCTTGTCGTCATCGCTCGCCCGGCAGAACAGGATTCGGTTTCACAGGCCTCGGAGGAGTAATGAGTGAGGGCCTTCTATCAGCGTTGAGGAGTCTCCCCCTGATCTCCCAGGTGCGGCGCAACCACGCCCTGGAGCATGCGACGATGCAGATCCTGGCAGACCAGCAAAGCACGAGAGGCCTGGTGGGCCGGTCGTCGTTTATGGGCTTCTTCGTCTATGGAGATGTCGACACAGACGACTTACTCGAGGCTGCCCAGCAGGGGCTGCACCGCTTGAGGGCAGGTCACCGAACCCTGGCTATCCACCCACATTGCGGCTCCAACTACGCGGTTGCCGGCACCATAGCCGGGATGGGAGCGTTTCTCGCGCTGGGAGGCCTGTCGAGAGATCGAAACGAGCGGCTCCTTGATCGCCTGGCTCGGCTGCCGCTGGCATGCGCAATCGGAACGCTTGGAGTCATCCTTTCCAGACCGTTGGGCGCCGCCGTCCAGGCCCACGTCACAACCGAGGCTGACGTTGGTGATTTACGGGTCACTGGTGTCAGAAGAAGCGAGCACGCCGGCACCACGATCCACTTCGTACAGACCGCAGACTAGCCCGGAGCCAGGAATGACCCACGGGCACGCGCCTCTCGCGAGGTGCTGATCCATAGGGCTCCGCCAGAGGTTAGATGACTAATCCAACGCCTACATTCTACGTGCTGCACGGCGAGGACGAGTTCACTCGCTCAGAGACGCTCGCCAGCTTCAAGCGTCGGCTCGGCCCTCCCGACACGGTGGACCTCAACACCACTGTACTGGCCGGAGGCAGGCTGACCCTGGGTCAGTTGCACCACGCCTGCGATGCCATCCCATTCCTGGCGGACAAACGGCTCGTGATCGTCGAAGGGCTTCTATCCAGATTGACGTCCAGGAAAGGCGAGACGCTTCCGCCTGCTGAGCAACGGTTTGTGGATGAGTTAGCCCAGTATCTTCCTCACCTGCCTTCGACGACGCGGTTGGTGTTGGTCGAGGACCACTCTCTACCATCGCATCATCCCATCCTCAAACTGGCTCAGCAGGAGGATCGAGGATACGTCAAGCGGTTCGAGCGGCCGAAGACAAAGACGCTCCCACGATGGATCACGAGGCGAGTCCAAGACTATGGAGGCGACATAGAACCGCGGGCTGCGCACAGACTGGCCGCTCTCGTGGGCGACGATTTGCGCCTGCTCGACCAAGAGCTAGTCAAGCTGGTGACCTACACCGAAGGTGACGGCAGCATCAGCGAAGCGGACATCGAGATGCTCGTGCCGTACTCCCAAGATGCCGTCATCTTCGATCTTGTCGATGCGCTTGGTCACCGGGACGGAAGCACCGCCGCCGAGACTCTGCATCGTCTGATTGATGAAGGAGAGCATCCTTTGGGGCTGCTCGGGATGATTGTTCGTCAGTTCCGTCTCCTCATCCAGGTCAAGATCTTGAAGGCCGAGGGCAGCTCGCCACGAGATGTGGCAGACGCGCTGGGGATCCACCCGTTCCCGGCCCGCAAGCTATGCACGCAGGCAACATGCTTCACGCCGGAGCAACTCGAGAAAATCTATCGCTACCTGTCGCAAACAGACCTGGACATCAAGACGGGGAGGATTGGCGCAGAGACAGCGCTCGACCTGCTGGTGGCTGGTCTGGCAGGGACGGAATCCTGAGGGGCCAGGACAGTCTTGCTAGGCAAGTGTGCCATGCTATAATCGATATGCAGGCAAGGTCGTGTAGAGGGGGATTCTATGGCTGAGCGAAGACTGGCGCTCCGTGATCGGATGATCGGCGTACTGCTGCGCAGCGCGCGGAGGGAGAGCGGCCGGACAAAGGCCGAGTGCGCGGAAGCGCTGGGGGTCTCCACCGACGTCATCGATGCCTACGAGGAGGGCCGTAAGTCCATCTCATTGCCGGAGCTGGAGGTGCTCGGCTACGCGCTGGACACGCCGGTTGCCTATTTCACTCAAAGCGAACCACAATTAAAGAAGAAACCCGACAGCCCGGACTTCCAAAGTATCCTCCAGCTTCGCCATCGCATGATCGGCGTCCTTCTTCGCCAGGCAAGGTTGGAGGCTGGTATGAGTCGAGGGGATCTGGCACAACTCCTCAACTGTCCAGCTGGGCTTGTTGGAGACTACGAACACGGTCAGCAGGCCATCCCCATGCCCGAGCTGGAATTGGTGGCGCAACACTTGGACTTGGAGCTGGGGCACTTCCTGAACGGCCGCAAGGGAGCCGTAGGCAGATGGCACCGCCAGAAAGAGCTCGATCTCCAGTTTCATGCGCTCCCGACAGAGATACAGGAATTCGCTGTCAAACCGATCAACATCAAGTATCTTGAGCTGGCCATGAAACTCTCTCGGATGCCGGCAAGCAGGCTGAGAGACGTTGCAGAGGCGCTTCTTGAGATCACCTACTAGGCCGCGACCAGGCGGCGCTTCGGGCTGCCGGCAGGTACGTGGCTTCCAATCCCCCTTGGTGCTTCGCAGTTATGACGGGAGGCGTGAAGATGGATGAAGTGATGTCCGCTCAGGACAAGAAAGAGGAGGGCCTGCGGTTGTTTCAAGAGGGCCTGTACGTTGAGGCTGCCGACAGATTCGAGGAGGCCCGGCGGGCATTCGACGCTGAGGGAGATGTGGTGGAAGCTGCGGAGATGCTGAACAATCTCGGTATCGTCCACCGTATGCAGCGTGAATGGGACGCGGCCATCCGAGCCCTTGCACAGGCTCAGGCAGCGTTTGCCGAGCTGGAGGACCGTAGCCGGGAGGCACAAGTCCTTGGTAACCTGGGGGGCCTCTACGCAGGCCAAGGACAGCGCGACAAGGCGAGAGCGTCGTTGCGCCAGGCAGCTGACATCTTCGCCGACCTGGGCGACGAACAACGAAGGGGAGAGACGTTGCTGGCTCTCGGCGTCCAGCTCTGGAAATCGGGTGAGCGCCAGCGTGGTCTTGCCGCCTATCAGGCCGGCCTGCGATCGCTGGAACGACCTTCAATAGGCCAGAAGCTCTTGCGCGGACTCCTCAACCTCAGCACCAGACTCCTGGGCGGTGGATAGCCGCCAACCGACGACCGCTTCACCCAAGTATCCACGCGAAGGCGCGAGGGTGTGAACTGCAAGTCTTCGTCGCCATCGCGCGCAGCAGACTCGGCTCAAGAGGCGAGTCCTGGCCCCTCAAGCCAGCGGAATGCGTCGGCCATCACCGGGGGAGAAGCTGGTCCCATCTACTGTCCCCTCGGGAAGCTTCGGGGATACTGGTCAGCTTCTCAGCGTTGCCCCGAGCTCTGACTCTAGCTCCCGAATGATCGTGGTGCGCACTTCTGCAACGATCTCATCAGTCAAGGTGCGATCCTCAGCCTGGTACGTGAGACGATAGGCCAAGCTCTTCTTGCCGGCCCCCACCTGAGCACCTCGATAAACGTCGAACAGCGCCACGGAGCGCACCAGTGGCGTCCCAGCCCGCTCTATGACATCGCGCACGCGACGCGCCGGAACACCCCCGTCCACCACCACGGCCAGATCCTCATACACGGGCGGGTGGCTAGAGAGAGAGATCATTTGACGCGGTGCGCCCCAGCTTGCCAGCAGCTCATCCAGCTCGAACGTCAGTACGCAAAGGGGCCGCTCCGGCAGCTCAAATGCCTCTCGGACCAGCGGATGGAGCTCCCCCATCAAACCCACCTCACGACCACCCGCCCGCACTGAGGCACACCGGCCTGGATGGAAGGCATCGTCCTCGCCGGGTTCGAACGCACCTTCCAATCGCAAACGGGACAGCAGAGTTTCCACCACTCCCTTCAGGTCGAAGAAGTCCATCCACGTTCGATCCTGATGCTCCAGCCACGATTGTTCCTCGCGGGGACCAGTCATCACTATGCCCAGCTGGCGGGGTTCCTCGGGAAGAACGTTCCCCTCGACGGGCACATAGATTCGACCGATCTCGAAGATTGCGACACGATCGACGAAACGCAGGTTCTGCCTCGTTGTGTGCAGCAACGAGGGAAGAAGAGTCTGTCGTAGCGTGTCCTGCTCTGACGAGAGCGGGTTGCGCACCCGGAGATGCGTTTCGAGTTCCGACAGGGGCTGTCCTGGACGGAGCTTGCCCTCGTCCTCAACGTCAACCAGAGAGTACGTGATGACCTCGTCCAGACCACAACCAGTGAGCGCGTCTCGGACTTGCTCAGCGCCCCCCAGCCGCACGTTCTCCCGCTGGGGCGGGAGTTCGTCCCGCATGAGCGTCGTGGGGAAGCGATCATACCCCCAGATGCGCCCCACTTCCTCGACAAGGTCAATCGGCTCGGCAACGTCCCGACGGTGCGACGGGACCGTCACTCTCAGCGCCTCGGCTTCGTCTGCCTCGGAAACCTCGAACTCTAGCGAACGGAGGATGCGGAGAAGCTCGTCTTTGGGAATCTCAACGCCCAGGATCCGGCTGGCGTACGCCGGATCGAAGCTGATGATGGTATCTGGTTTGCGACCTGGATACAGGTCTCCTAGGACCGGCGCAACGGTGCCGCCGGACAAGTCGGCCATCAGATGGGCCGCCCGGGCCGCTGCCTTCACCGTCAGCTGTGGATCCACCCGACGTCCGAACCGCTGGCTCGACTCAGTTGCCAGCCCGAGTTCTCGCGACGTGCGGCGAACATTCAGATAATCGAAATTCGCGGACTCCAGAAGGATGTTCCTCGTGTCCTCCGACACCTCACCCTCTTCTCCTCCCATGACACCTGCCACAGCTATTGGGCCAGCGCCGTCCGTGATGAGCAACATATCCTCGTCGAAGGTGCGCACCTGGCCGTCGAGTGTTCTCATGGCTTCCCCAGATTCAGCCCTGCGAACGATGATGGCCGCGCGCTCCTCTCCGGAGCGCGGCCTCAGGAACTCGTAGTCGAAGGCGTGCAGCGGCTGGCCCAACTCCAACATGACGTAGTTGGTCACGTCGACGATGTTGTTGATCGGGCGCACGCCAGCACGTCGTAGGCGGGTCTGCATCCAAGGGGGCGAAGGCTCGATACTCACCCCACCGATGAAGGCCGCCGAATAGCGTGGGCAGAGATCGGGGTCGGCGATCTCCAGCGCCAAGTAGTGCGGGTCGGGTGCAAGCTCGGCGGGACGACGGTCGAGGATCTGAAGCGCATCCCTCTTGAGCGGGACATCGAGCATGGCTGCTGCCTCACGGGCGATGCCAATGATCGAGTTTAGATGGGCGAAAGGGCCCTTGATGTCGAACTCAAGAATGGCATCCCCCATGTACTCGACCAGTGCAACGCCGACTGGAGCATCCTCCGGGAGGTAAAGAATATCGACCTGTTCGTCGGAGAGGCCAAGCTCCTTCTCGGAGCAGACCATGGCGCGCGACGAGACGCCTCGGATCTCGATCCTTCGCAGCGTCATCAGGCTTCTGCCCTCTGCGTGACCGTCATAGAGGCGTGAGCCCTCCATGGCGAAGGCGACCTTCAAATGGAGGTCTTCCTCGCCCTCGCGCTCGAGCAGGCTGGGAGCACCGGTGACCACGACCTCCGTCTCGGCCCGACCGTAGTCGACCTCCGCAAGCACCAACCTGTCTGCATTGGGATGTGATCTGACGGCTCGAACCTCGCCTACCACGATCTTGTCGGGATCCCATGGGAGATCGGCCTGCGGTTGCCCGATGTACTCGATGGTCTCAACCTCGAGGCCAGCCAGGGTCAGTCGCTCGGCCAGCTCGTCGACAGAAACGGTAATCTCCAGATAGTCCTCAAGCCAGGACAGTGGTACTCTCATTGATGGTCTCCTTAGAGTTGAACAAGAAGATGCCCGATCTCGTTCTCGATCGTGCGTCACGCGGTTCGGTGATCTGGTGTCCCGCTATGGCGCACTCTACGCCACTGCGAGACCTCGATCTCACCACTGCGTCATGTCGGACAGGGCCAGGAACGCACTCGCCCGCGTTGTTTGGACAAGCCTGCTCAGTGCGGTTGACATTAGAACTGCCGAAGGAAGCGAAGATCGTTGCCGTGGAAGAGGCGGATGTCGTCGATCCCATGCCTAAGCATTGCCGGCCTCTCAACGCCAGGGCCGAAGGCGAATCCACTCCATTCATCGGGGTCGTATCCGCCGTTGCACAGCACGACCGGGTGTACCATACCGGCCCCGGCAATCTCCAGCCAGCCGCTGTACTTGCAAACCCGACAGCCCTCCCCCTCGCAGAGGATGCAGTCGATGTCGGCCTCGATGGAGGGCTCCGTGAAGGGGAAGTAGGACCCGCGGATGCGGATGCGGCGTTCCCCGCCGTAGAACCGACCGGCGAACTCCGTCAGGGTGCCGATCAGATCGGTCATGGTGATGTCATGCCCGACGGCCAGACCCTCCACCTGGAAGAACTGATGCTCGGAGCGGGCCGTCACTTGCTCGTAGCGGTAGCACTTGCCCGGCAGGATGACGCGAATCGGATCGGGATGATACTCGCGCATCGCCCGGATCTGGCCTGGCGACGTGTGCGTGCGAAGCACCACACTGTCATCCACCCAGAACGTATCCCACATGTCGCGGGCTGGATGATGCGGCGGCATATTCAACAAACCGAAGTTTAGCTCATCGGTCTCGACCTCAGGCGCCTCGTAGACCTGGAAGCCCAAATCCCCGAATATGTCATAGATGCGACGCAGCGTCTGCGTCGTCAGGTGTAGGTGACCATACTCGACGGGACGCCCTGGGAGCGTGACGTCCAGGGCACTCTCCTCCAGTTCACTCTCCAGCTCATGGCGTTCAAGCCTCTCGGCTCTCGTCTCAAATGCCTGCTGCAGGGCCTCCTTCGCGGCATTGGCCGCCCGTCCGAACGCCGGGCGCTCCTCCTTGGGCAGGTCCCCTACCGAGCGCAGCATCTGCGTCAATGCACCCTTCTTACCCAGATACCGCCTGTGCCACGCCTCAAGCTTCTCCCGATCCTGCACCTCGTCTAAGGAGGAACTTGCCTCCTCTTCGACACGTCGTAGCTCATCTAGCATTGGACCCACTCCTCCTCTTCTTCCTCCAGGCAACACCCTGATCTCCCTGTTCCCGGTTGGTCTGGAGATCAGCCGGCCACAACAACAAGAAACGCTCTCGTCCCGTAGGGACGAGAGCGCTATTCTCCCGCGGTACCACCCCGCTTGACCCGTGTCCGGGTCCACTCCTGCCACCGACAGCACCATTGGGTGCGATCGGCTGTCCCTCTAACGCTGGATGTGCGGAGCGAGCTATTTGAAGGGCGCAGTGCCCAGTCGTTCACCCGTCGGCTCAGGAGCGAACTTCGGGAGAGTTCGACCTGGCTGGGCTTTCAGTCTGTGGCCCCGCCTCCCTGAAGGCTTTCCTCTGCCTACTCTTCTCCTTCGCAGCCTTTGCTGACTATCTCACTGTGCAACGCGATTATGCCCCGGGAAAACCCTTTTGTCAAGCCGAATTCGCCGCCCGCAAGCCGCGCTGGCGCGCAGCCTCAAACATCATGACAGCTGCCGCAATCGCAGCGTTTAGGGACTCAACGACCGGTTTCATGGGTATGGAGACGCGTCCATGAGCAAGAGATCGGGCCTCCTCGCCTGCCCCGTGAGCCTCGCTTCCCAAGATCAAGGCGGTCGGGACCGTCCAGTCCACGTCCGTGTAGCGCCTTGAACCCTCAGCCGCGGCCAGCCAGACGGCACAGTCAGCGACCACCTCAGCGATCGCGGCCCAGTCCGCGTCGAGGATAGGGAGCCACAGGGGCGCGCCCATCGCCGATCGCACCACTTTCGGGTTACTGAAATCGACGGTGCCCGGGGCCAGCAATACCTGCTCCACGCCGGCCGCCAGAGCGGTGCGGAGCAGGGTGCCCAGGTTACCTGGGTCCTGAAGCCGATCAGCGATCAGAATGAAGGAGGGAGGCTGCGGTGGCGCCAGATTCGGGAATGGAAGCACAGCCAGGATACCCTGAGGTGTCACGGTATCGGAGCAGTCCTGCATGACCGACTCGCTCACAAGGGTGCAGGGTGCGCCAAGGCCCCGAAGCGTCAACAGCAGAGCCTTGCCCCGCCCATCATTGGCCAGTGCCTCGGTGTAGAACACGAGCGTGGGTATCTCGCCGGCCCGCACAACCTCTTCCACGAGACGCACGCCCTCCAGGACGAAGCACCGGTCGTCATGGCGAAGGCTCTTCTGGGTCTGTAGCTTCCGCACGTATTTGACTCTGTCGTTGCTGGAGCTAGTGATCATCCCTATGAGGATCCTGTACCGTCTGACGCACGCGCGCCCCCAAGAGCCTGTCGACGCCGTAGATGACCCCGCCGACGAGGCCCGTCGCCAGGGTGATGCCGTTCAGCGCAAGCCCAAGAGCGATGGCTACGTTCTCCTCCGTCCCGGCAGGTGTGAAAAGAGCCGCACTCACCGCCTCGCGTACACCCCAACCCCCGACCGAGGGAATCATGCCCGAAACAGAGAGGACCGGCGTGGCGGCAAAGAAGTAACCCAATCCCACGCCAACCCCCACAGCGCGTCCGCACAGCCAGTTGATCATGATGTTGACGACGTTGAACCCGACGGAGACAAGCAAAGCGCGGGAGACCGCCGGCCAACCGCACCCAGTGACTGCCGCATAGGTCTTGGCCAGTGGCCCCTCGCCCACCAGAGACACCATCCTCGGAAGCCAGCCCGTCAATCGGCGGAGCACGCGCCCCTCCAGTATTAGTGCCCCTAACACTAATCCAGATGCCTCCACCACGACGAGGAGGATGGTCAACCATCTCTCCATCTGTGAGGCGATGAATGGCAGTGCAGCCAGACCCATGGCGAGAAGCACCAGCAAGCCTGTCATGCGGTCGAGCAGAACAGTGCCCACAGCAGCCGATGCGTCCGTATCCTCTGTGAGCTCTACCGCCCGCATCACATCGCCACCGAACTGGGTGGGCAGGAAGCTGCTGAAGAACTGTCCGATGAAGTACAGACGCACCAAGCGACCAAACGGAATGGTCAGATCGAGGCCGCGCAGAAGGAGGATCCAGCGATAGGCGCGAATCACCAGGCTGAGCACGAAGAGCAGGAAGGCTGCCAGGAGATAAGATAGATCAGCTCGACGTACCACCTCGAGCGTCTCGTCAGGGCTCACCACCTTCCAGAACAAGAAGGCCAAGGCCCCCACGCTGACCACTATTCGCAGGACATTCAACCACAATCTCTTCATGTGACCTGGGCACCGACACGTCTCGGGTGCGAGCAGAAGCTTTGAATCTGATCCAATGGCTCTCCACAAAAAAGGGGAGGCCTTGGGCCTCCCTCGTTATGCAGGGCCTGCAGACCAGGTCAGTCCAGCAACCTCACGCTCCAGTTGTCGAACACCGGCTTGGATGGGGTCAGACCCTCATACAACGTGGCGCCAACCCCGAAGCCGCGGTCAGGCCCGAGTGGGTCATCGTCCGTCGTTTGCAGCAGGAGATCACCATTCACCTCCACCCTGATCTGCTCGCCGCCAGGCCCGTCGCGTTCAATCATCCACTGGTTCCAGGCTGTGTCCCCACAGCTGTCGCCGCCGTCGCAGCGTACGACGCCGCACCGTATGCTGCTCGACCTGTTCCAGAATCCGGAGCTGAGGACCTTATCTCCGTCGTCAGTGTGCCTGTAGACGCGATACTCGCACTTTGGCGGATCACCGGACGGCTTGTCGGGATTGTCAATGCGCACCTTTACGGAGTAGAAGGTGTCGAAATCATGGTCGGCAGAGAAGAAGATCTCATACGCGGCATGGTACTGGGCCTCGAACCAGCGACTTTCCGCTCGCAGCTGATACGTCACTCCCGGCACCTCCACACCAGGACCGAAGCGAGCAAACGGTTCTGACTGGGAGCGGCGGGCGATGACGTAACCGTCGCCTTCCCCATACTTGCAGTCCTCGTTGGGACCGCAACCTGGGTTCTCGTAGGGTCGCACCTGGTAGAGCGCTCCACGCGTGTCGCTCCACTCCCGCGGCCAGCCGCTCTGATAGTCACTGAAGTCGTCCTCGTACTGCCAGACGCGGACATCCTCCACGTTGCTCCATTCCCCTGGTCCGAACTCGTTGTTGCCACGCACCCGGTAGTAGTAGTGTCCGCCAGGCTTACCAGAGAACCCGACCGACGTATTCGGGCCCTCGTACACGGTGGTCCAATTGTACGGACCCACCTCCGTAGCCTCCTGAAGCGTATACGTATCCGGCTCCGTGTTCTCTGGATGGGCGTCGTCATACGACCAGCTAACCGTGTAGTCACGATCGTAGCCAGGATTGCTGATCGGATTCAGGCTCGGTGAATAGGGTATGGGAGGCCAACGCTTGAAAATCCTAGGGAAGTAGGCATAGTACCGATCAGGCCGTACGTACGTCGAGACCGAACGAGTGAACGTCTGGCCTGGTGCCGCGATCTCGACCGGGTTGGTGAGCCAGGCTCCGATCGAGACTCCTTCGCTGATCTGGGCCGTGAACTGAATCTCGTGTGACGACGAATAGGGCACCGTGTTCGTCCACGTGATGACGCCGTTATCCTCCCCCAGTGTATCCACTGGAGGATCAGATCGGAGGCTATCCGAGACGTAAGTAAGGCCGGCGGGTAGAGTATCCGTCAGGTGAGCCCCGATCACGTCGTACGGGTTCTCGCTGTCCACGTTTGCGATGCGGATTGTGTAGGTCAGGGTGTCACCGGGCTTGGCCTCGTTCGACGACACGGTCTTCGTCGTGGCGCTCGTGTTCAGATTGCCCGTCTCCGTCACTGCTGTCGTTGAAGCGGAGTCCTCTACGAGCGCGCCAGCGCCTGTGACTTGCGCCGTGTTCATGATCTCGGCATAGGTCAGCTCGTCGGAGATCCGGGCTCCAAAGGTCAGTACGCCTGTGTAGTCGAAGCCGAACATCTCGGCGGTCCACGTAATCGTCCGGTCCGCGACACCCCATGTCCCAAACGTGGCACTCAAGCTCTCGCTGACATATTCCAGCTCGCTCGGTAGGGCATCCGTCAACCAGGCCACCGTCGGCTCGTCACCGCTGCTCCGAACGCTGATCACATAGGTGAGCACCTCTCCCGGAGCTGTCACCTCCTGCATTACCTGCTTCTCCACGTGCAGCGCCGCAGCTTCGGTCTCCGCTACTGGCTCAGCTCGAACCTGGAAGTGAGAGAGCAACAACGATAGCGCCACAACGAGCGCCAAGGCGGACAGTCCAGTCAACAGCATCCACGTGGAACGTCGCGCTGACCCATCAGTTGTCCCGTCTGTCTTCATGTCTTCTCAGCTCCTCTAGATACTCTGCCGCGCTGCGCGGTTTATCCCGCAATGCCCGTCTCCACGTCCCGCTCGCAGGAAAACGCCCTGTGTCCCGGCATTCTACTACGGTGCATGGCGCCTGTCAATACCTGGGCTTGGGGCAGGCAGGCCTATTCCACAGTCACGCGCTGCAGCACCAAACGATTCCCAATGCGGGCGGATCTTTCATCCACGATGTCCAGCCTTTCCATGGTATGCGAATCGTACACACCAACCTCCAACCAATGGGGGCCAGGCTCTACCTCTCGGTCGATCGCGAACCGATAGACCTGAGCCACGACTGCCCCAGATTCCCATTCCCAAGGGGGCACATCAAAGCCGTCATATTGGCCGACAATCGCATTCTGCGCATCCAGGAGATGGGCGAAGCTCGCGATTGGCTCGAAGACTGGACCTTGCACCCGCCAATAGACGGTGAGATTGACGTTCTCGCCGGGTGTCAGATCATCTTCGCTCAACTCGTATCCGAGCATCTCGGCGGCGTCCCCAAAACGAGCAGGCAAGGCCACTGGGCGCTCCGCTCCTGGCTCCCGGAAGACGGTCGACCGCGCCGTGATCTCCAACAATTGGCGCTCCACCCATGGGCCTCCTTCGGCCTGAATCAGCCGATAGGAGGCCATGCCTGACGGAGACTGTCGCCCCTTCATGATCACAGTCGCATCGCTCATCCACCTGTCGAGGAGTCTGTCGTCCGGCTTCACGAAGTCAGCGAGTAGATATCGCCGACTGCCGCCAGCAGGAGGTAGGACAAGGGCTCGACCGGCGTCGAACCAGCGCGGCTCGATCGGTTCACGGGTCAGGACTCGCTTGGCGAGGAGTAAATGCCGATCGTCCAGGAACGGTTCGGAGATCCAGACGTCTCCCTCCAGGTTGCTTTCGCTCAAGTCGCGGAACGCCTTCGTAAGGGAGGCCTGGTAGATCGCCTGGACCTCCGGTCGGGCTATCCAATCAGCGAAAGAATCCCGGAAGGTAGCCAGCCCATTGACAGACACGGTGAGGATCAGGAGGGCGCCAACGAGCCTCGATCGATCCCGGCGCGCGCGCGAGACGATCCAGTCCCAGATGCTCACAGCTCCCACCGCGGGGAACACGGCAATCACCGGCAACGCACCTATGCCCCGCACGAAGCTCGGTGCCTCAGGGGTGAGGAAGGAAGGAGTCATTCCCAGGAGGAGCCAGAGGATCAGGACAGCGCAGCGCGGTTGGCGCCATCGCTTGACACACAGCATAATGCCAAACACAGAGAGGACGCCCAGTACTGGTCCAAACGCCGGTCGTCCCGAGATGTTGTACCGCCAGTTTGGATCGCCCGTCGCGACGAACAGGCCCGCCGTCTTGACGGTCTGCCTCGCAAAGGGCAGCAGGTTCCCACCCATCAGCTGATCGATGATGCCGCTCAGTTGATCCAATCGCGTCTCAGGAGCCCCGGGGTGGACCTGCATCTCATAGATAAAGGGCCCAGCCACCACTGACGCTGCACCGACGGTCACGAGGACAATCCGCCAGAGCCGTCGAACAGGGAACACTCCCAGCAAGCCCAAGTAGACCAGGAATGCGGGCAGCAAGACGACAAGTCCTCGAGCGGCGGTGAACGTATACCAAGTGAGCCCCATCAAGGCACCGGCTCCGACGAGCCATCCCCAGCGCACCCTCCTCACGGCTTCTCGTGCGGAGCTCTCCCCGAGGCGAAGGCCTCGCCACAGGCAGATGACCCCACCCGTGAAGGTCAGTGGCAGAGTGATGCCACGCAGCGCCACGCGGCTGAAGAACAGTGGCCACCACGTCACTGACAGCACTCCGCTGGTGAAGAGCGCAGCGCGCCGGCCGAAGAGACGACGCGTGAAGCGGTGGGCCACCGCGACCAAGAGCACGCCGGCGAATCGGGTTACGAGCCGCGCTCCAAACGGAGTGAAGCCCCACGCTGGCATCGCAACCGCCAGAAGATACATGAATGACGGCTCAGCACTGTAGCTGATCGTCCAGTGGATAGGTCGTTGTCCTTCGACGATTAGCTCACCGAGATCCATCATGCGGAGCTCGTCGTGAGATGGTCCCGGCGGCATAGCGTCGGGGGCATAGAAGCGGAGGAAAGCGGCCACCGTCAGGATCCCCACCATCAACCAGAGCTCACGAGGCGAGCCAAGACCCCTGTACGGCGTAGTCTCCGGCGTCAAGGTGCTCCCACCCGAT
>JASFVD010000003.1:0-21577 GCA_050050015.1 Anaerolineae bacterium
CACAAGGGGACCGGTCTACCTGCCCTTGCCCAAAGACGACGGCATTGCGGCAGTCGACACCCTCTTGCGGATGATCCTCATAGATCTCCACCAGATCAACCACGTCGATCTGCGGCTTGGTGGGGTGAACGACTTCGACCTGATCGTTGACTGCTCTCCGGATCGCCATGCCTCGTCGGACGAGATCAGACACGCACGACGGCCCCACGTCCAACCCCAAGCGATGGCTGGGCACCAGAGCAAAGAAGTTCCCTCCGAAGGCGATGTCGACGTGGAACGGCCCGGACTCCAATTCGATCTCCACGTCGCTCCGATATAGAAAGGAAGGCACGTTCTCCACGGAGATTCTGTTGAGTTGGCCCTGTGTTATTCCTGCGCGGGCGCGGACCAAGCCGGCTGGCGTGTCCATCAGCACCTCGGTCTCGGGCTCTTCTCGCGGAATTAGTCCGGTCGCCAGCGCGGCGGCAACCACGCCAATGGCGCCGTGACCGCACATTGCCAGATACCCGCCGGAGTCCATGAAGACTACGCCGATGTCGGCCTCGGGGTGGGTCGGAGCCATGAGGATTGCCCCAAACATATCCGCGTGTCCCCGCGGCTCGTGCATCAAGGTCGTCCGGATCACGTCGTGCTTGTCCTGCAACTGGCGCCGTTTGTCGGCCATCGACCCGCTGAGAAACGGAACGCCCGAGACGACCACGCGGGTGGGCTCCCCTCCCGTGTGCGTGTCGACGGCAGACAGGACACGTTCGTACATGGCAGCGCTACGTTCGGCTTGAAGCCAGGAGCATGAGATGGAGAAGCGCCGAGCGATCCAGACCGTTGTCGGATGGGCAATCCCAGGGCCGCGTATGGGTCATTGCTCTCCCAGGTAGGCCTTGCGCACGCGCTCATCCTGTAGCAGGTCCTTGGCCCGGCCTGAGAGGACGATCCCACCTGTCTCGAGGACGTAGGCTCGGTCCGCGATCTTGAGGGCTGCGCGGGCGTTTTGCTCAACCAGCAGGACCGTGACACCTCGCTCGTTGATCTCGCGGATTGTGTCGAAGATGGCCTTGACCAACATGGGCGCCAAGCCCAGTGAGGGCTCATCAAGCATGAGTATCCGCGGTTGGGCCATCAAGGCGCGGCCGATGGTCAGCATCTGCTGCTCACCACCTGAGAGTGTTCCTCCCAACTGGTTCCTCCTTTCCTCCAGGCGTGGGAACAGATTAAATACGCGTCGACGGTTGCTCTCGATCGTGGGAGTGTCCCCGCCCAGCACGTAGGCTCCCATGTTCAAGTTCTCGTTCACCGTCAGGGTGCTGAAGATCTCACGTCCTTCGGGGGCGTGGGATATCCCTGCCTCGACGATGCGGTGAGCTGGTGTCTCTACGATGTCCTCGTCGTCGAAAAGAATATGCCCCTCACGGGGCTCGATCAGCCCGGATATCGTGCGCAGCGTCGTCGTCTTTCCGGCGCCGTTGGCACCGATGAGGGAGACGATCTCGCCCTCTTCGACCTCGAGGTCGAGTCCCTTCAGAGCGTGGACTTGACCGTAATAGGTGTGTAGATTCCGGACTTGGAGCAGGGCCACGGTCAAACCTCCTCTTCCTCTTCGCCCAGGTAGGCCTCGATAACGCGAGGGTTGTTCTGTATCTCCCCTGGTGTGCCCTCGGCGATCAACTTGCCGTAGTCAAGGACGACAATGCGCTCACATATGCCCATCACAACTTTCATATCGTGCTCGATGAGCAGGACTGTGATGCCGGAGTCGCGAACGTCTTCGATCAAGGCCATCAGCTCAATCGACTCCTGCTCATTGAGGCCAGCAGCGGGTTCGTCGAGAATGATGAGCGTGGGGTCCGTGGCCAACGCGCGGGCAATCTCCAGCCGTCGCTGGTGACCATAGGGCAAGTTCTTCGCAAGTTCATCTGTGTACTCGTCCAACCCCATAAACGCCAGGTTCTTGCGCGCCTCGGCCGCGATGTACCGCTCCTCACGCTGCTGAGAAAGGGGGCGAAAGATCGCCCCTGCTACACCGGCGTCTGTCCGATGGTGAGGTCCGGACATCGCATTTTCGAGCACTGTCAGGTTGTCAAAGAGACGGATAGTCTGGAACGTGCGGGCGATACCTCGCTCAGTGATCTCGTGTGGACGGAGTGTCCGCAATCCGTTCCGCCCCTCCTGGATGGCCGGTATCGGAAGCCAGCTCATCCACCACGTGGGCGACGTGAGCCGTTTGCGCCACGTGAGAGGCGGGTGGGCGATGCGGTCATCCCGGTAGATGATCTGTCCCTCGGTAGGGGGGTAGATGCCAGTGATCATGTTGAATATCGTCGTCTTGCCGGCACCGTTTGGGCCAATCAGACCCAAGATCTTCCCCTCGTCTAGATCGAACGTCACGCGGTCAACTGCGGTCAGGCCGCCGAACTGTTTTGTCACGCTGTGGCATTCCAAAAGGGCCATATCTCCTCCTAGCTAGACCTGCCGGTTGCCGCGAGCGATGGATCGCGGGATTCTGCATCGCTCCTCATCTCCCTGCGGATATGCCGACTCGGCCACAGCCCTTCGGGGCGAGCGATCATCATCGTCACCATGGCGACGCCCAGCCAGGCATCGCGCCAGGCCTTGAGGGGGCGCGAAAGCTCGGGCAACGTGACCATGCCCAGCGTACCGACAAATGCGCCGGGAATGGAGCCTGTGCCGCCCAGAACGACAATGCAGAACATGATCACGGATTCCATAAACTTGGCCTGGTCAGGAGAGATGACAGTAATCTTGCCGGCGTACAACGCGCCGGCAAGTCCGGCCCAGCTTGAGCCGAGCACGAAGGCAAGCAACTTAACGCGGGTAGTGTCGACTCCCATAGCCTCCGCAGCGACCTCGTCCTCACGCACGTACCGCCACGCCCGACCCAGGCGGGAATTCTGCAGTCGTTGAGTGGCGAAGATGGTGATGAGCAAGAAAACCAGCATGATGTAATAGTGGTAGATGGGGGCGCGCAGTGCCACGCCAAATAGCGTGGGGCGGTCGATGCCGCTGAGCCCATTGGCGCCACCCGTAATGCCGAAGATGTTGTTCACCAACACCAGGCGCACGACCTCCCCAAAGGCGATGGTAACGATGCACAGGTAGTCGCCGCGAAGGTGAAGTATCGGCCGTGTAAGCAAGTATCCAAGGACGGCTGCCACGAGCACGCTGGCGGGAAGCGTAAGAAGGAGCGGGACATCGAAATAGATGTTGAGCATGCCAGCCGTGTAGGCACCCACGCCGTAGAAGGCAGCATGTCCCAGTTGGAAGAGGCCCGCGTACCCGACGATGATGTTCAGGCTCAGTCCGAGCATCACGTAGAGGCCGGTGCGCCAGAGGACGGTCCGGTAGTAGTCGCCCAAAGGCAGAGGTATCAGCAAGCCCAGGGCCACGAGCCCTCCTTGCCAGTACAGTGGGTTCAGTTCTTGAAAGCGTGTCCGCAAGTCTTTCAGCATTGTTCCCTCACACCTTCTCCGCTACGCGCTCTCCGAGTATACCCGTTGGGCGGAAGATCAAGATCAGGATCAGTATGAGGTAGGCGATGACGTCCTTCCACTGCGGAGAGAGGTAGCCTGCGCCTAGCGTCTCAACCACACCGAGCAACATCCCTCCGAGCATGGCTCCGGGGATATTGCCGATTCCTCCCAGGATGGCGGCTATGAAGGCTTTCAGTCCGAAGATCCATCCAACTGTGAAATCAAACGACCCGTAGTAGAGAGCGACGATGATTCCTGCCACTCCACCCAGTCCAGGACCAATGAGAAAGACAATGGCTATGATCCGGTCGACGTCGATCCCCATGAGGAGCGACACGTCGTGGTTCAAGGATACTGCGCGCATGGCGGTCCCTATGCGCGTGAGTTGAACGAATAGGTACAGGACGGCCATGAGCATGAATGAGATGAAGAGTACGACTAGCTGCATCATGCTGACTCTTGCGCTGCCCAGCCTGAACCCTCCACTGAGCACGACGTCCTGCGGGTAGGTCTTGTAGCTTGCCCCATAGATGTTGCGGGCCAAACTCTGCAAGATGAAGGCTACACCCAGAGCAGAGATAACGGGGGCCAGGCGCCCCGCATCACGCAGCGGGCGGTAGGCAATACGCTCGACCAACACGCCCACAATGGCCACCGTCACCATGACCACCATGACGGCAGGCACGGCGAACCACGCGCTGCCCTGAGCGACAAGGCTCAGTAGGCCCGTCAGCGACGTTAGCCCGACGTAGGCGCCCCACATGAAGAGATCCCCGTGGGCGAAGTTGATGAGCTTCAGGACGCCGTAGACCATCGTGTAGCCCAAGGCAACGAGCACGTAGAAGGCGCCAATCGTGACACCATTGATCATCTGCTGTAGGAACTGCATGCTTTCAGACTCCTGTGCCTCTCGCGAGAGGCCGCTACTGAGTTAGACCTTGGATACGGCGGTGCGAGGTCAGTCGCTCGGGTCTCTCCTGCCGGAGACGACAAATGGGGGAGCTCGACGTTCGTCGAACTCCCCCTGGCGCGTCCTAGGCCTACTCTGGCTGCTGTTCGTGCAGCGTGAAGTCGCCGTTCTCGTCGATGACGTAGGCTACGTGAATGGTGCCGAGTCGGTCGCCCTTCTCGTCCCAGCCCACAATCGGGCCAGTGAGGCCGTCGATGTCCTCAGCTTCGTTGTGCAGGAAGTCGGCAAGGACTTCGGAGTCAGTCGACTCTGCCTCCTCCATAGCGTAGCGGATGACGTTGAACGCCTCAGCTGCCATCTGCCACCAGACGCTGGCTGGAGGCTCCCCGTACTCCTCTTCGAAGTCGGAGACGTACGCTTGAGCTTCGGGGTACTCAAGATCCTTCGGCAGCGGCTCCGTGGTGATGTACGTGCCCACTGCATTCTCCAACCCGGCGATCTGGATCAGCTCCGGGTTGTTGGATGCGTTGCCCATCATCCAGGGGATGTCCAACCCAAGCTCACCGGTCTGCTTGAGCAGCAGACCACCCTGGGCGTGGTAGCCAGTGAAGTAGACGGCGTCCAGGTCCATGCCGCCTATGTTGGTGAGGATGGGCGTGAAGTCCTGATCCTCGGGGTTAATGGCATCGTAGAAGGCGACATTGAGTCCCCTCTCCTCGGCGTAGCGCTTCGTGTGCTCCGCCAGACCCTGAGCGTAGGTGGAGTTGTCGTGCAAGATACCTAGGTTCTCTACGCCCAACACCTGCTCAGCGAATTTGGCTGCGAAGAGACCCTGGCGATCATCCAGGAAGCACACGCGGAAGAAGCGGTCAAAGCCTTTCTCCGTCAGGCGTGTAGCTGTTGATGAGGGCGTGATGTGGAGCAGTCCAGCCTCGTCGTAGATCTCGGAGGCCGGCTCCGTGCACGTGGAACTGTACGAGCCAATCACGGCATCCAGATCGGCGTCCACGAGCCGCTGCGCGACCAGCGCGGACTGGGTCGGATCTCCAGCATCATCCTCGACGACCAGCTCAACCTCGCGGCCCAGGATTCCGCCAGCCTCGTTCGCCTGCTCAACCAGTAGGCTCACAGCCCTCTCGAAGCCCTGACCCTCGTAGGCGTAGTCGCCCGTCAGGGGTGCCTGCAGCCCAATCCTGATCGCGCCTCCCTGCTGCCCGCAACCCGCGAGCACGGGTGCCACTAGCATGGCAACGAGAAGCAACACGGCAATCTTCTTGAACATGTTTTGCTCTCCTCCATATGAGACTCGGTCGTTATTCTGTACTCTGTACCTTGTGGGCGTCCTGTCGCGCAAGAGCAGAGTCGTTCTATAAGACCTCCTTTTCTAACGTTCCGCCACGGCTGAATGCGGTTCCCCTAGGCCTCAGCACGCGCTCGTTCCGAATGGTTGACGGCTGCGAGTCGTCCGGTCAGCGTGCCTGAAAGGCGTCAGTCAGGCCATAGGCCTGCTCTCCCAGACAGGGTCGGGGCGGTCTAGAAAGGTTCGCAGCCAGAGAATCCGTGCCCGGAATCAGTGGAATGCCAGCAGTTGCCCCTTCAGCCATCTGCACCCCAGGCAGGACGGCATCTCACATAGGGATCAGCGCTCGTGGAGGGGACCCCTGATCCGCACACCGGTATCATCGTTTCGACGTAACCTGCTTGATCGAGATGGCCAGGCAACAAGATGTCAGCGAACTTGGATGGTGGGTAGCCTCGCCGAACAGCGCCCGTTCTTCGTGAAGCGGATAGTGAACGAAGCACCACACTATGTTATTGGCAAATACCCCGGCTGTCAAGGTGACAGCCGCAAGGTCACGGAGCGGTAACTGTCACTATTTCAATCTCTCCTCCCCTCCAAAGTCCCTGTGGGGGCTCAGCTCCTGGAGAGTATCCCGATCCTGGGGCGTTAGCGTGTCCGTGATCATCCGGGTCAGGAGACAGCCTACACCCGGCCCTAGCATGTACCCCTGCCCACACATGCCCACGGCGAAGATGTAGCCCTCCAACTCGCGCGAGTGGCCCACGATGGGGAAGCCATCGGGCGTCATCGGATAGAGGCCTCGCCAAGTTCGGCGCACTCGAATATTCGCCAACTTGGGCATCAGCCCGACCATGCGAGGAGCAATCATCGGCAGAAACTCCGATGTCTCCCGCCGGTCGGTCCCCACGATGGGAGGCTCCGGCGTGATGCAGAAAACCAGAGCGCCGGTTCCGTGTTGATAGAAGTAGTAGTTCTTCGATCCCTCGGCCGGGCGGAGGTCCACTACCATCGGCTCCAAGAAGCGCTCGACGGGCTCGGTAATCCCGGCCTCGTGACTGTCGGGCGTGACCGGGACATCCAACCCTGCCATCTGAGCTGCGTTTCGACTCCACGGTCCCGCGGCATTGATCGCCGTTTCGGTAGCGTAGCCACCCTTGTCCGTTCGCACACCGACGACCTTGCCTCGGCGCGAAATGATCCCCGTGACCCGCTCTCCGAAGTGGAAGCGGGCACCGCGTTCTTTCGCCCTGGTGTAGAACGCGTGAGCGCTCAACAGCGGCGACGCGGACCCGTCTTGCGGCGAATAGGTACCGCCTATCAGATTCCTGGGGTTCAGTGCAGGGATGACCTCCAGCAGCTCATCCCGACCTAGCCATCGAATGTCGAGACCGAAGTCCTGCTGTATGTTCAGCAAGTCGTTGAGGGCCTGTTCCTCGCGTTCGCGGTAGGCTACGAACGAGTATCCGCCTCGGCACCATTCGATGTCATCTCCGTACCGCTCCTGCCACGTCGAGAAGACCTCCAAAGAATCGAGGCAAAGCCGAATCTTCGATGGGGCTGAGTGGGTGGCCCGAATGCCCCCAATGGCGGCTTTGTTGGAGCCCTGTCCGGGGCTTGCAAACTGGTCAATCACCAGCGGCTCGAGTCCGGCATCCGCGAGGAAGAAGGCTGTGGGAAGGCCCACGCTACCCGCGCCGATGATTACGGCGTCGTATAATTTGGTGGTCACGGTTACATGCCTCCCTCGTGCGCATCCGTAGCGTGCGTCACCGGGACTTCCTCGGCTGGCCTTTCTCCGGCAGCAACTCCGGCGAACACTCCCAGGGGCACCTCCATGAAGAGTGGGCGCTGCGTGTTCTCCTTCACGTCACTCAGGCGGATGCCCTCCTCTCGGAAGAGACGTTCAATCAAACTGGTGCACGTCTTCCCTCCGCATGCGCCCATTCCAGCCCGCGTGACAGCCTTGATGTGGTTCATGTCTCGGATGCCCGAGCGAACGAGCTCTCGGATCTCTCCCGCCGTCACCCGCTCACAGCGGCAGATGACTTCATCGTCCCGGAGGCGCTCAACTACGTCCCCGATAGGCTCCGTCACCCAAGGGTCCTGAGCACGGATGCCGGCGATGCGCTCTGCGATCTCCCAGGGTGCTCTTACCTGGACGAGGAGCGCCCTGTCGGCGAACCTGGGCGTGCGCACCTTCACCACCTTGACGTTGCCCAGAACCTTACCTTCCGTATCCAGCACCGTTACGGTATCGTCCGCCTCGATGGCCTCGGGAGGGAATTCATAGGGGATCGTCACCGTGGGGTGCTCTGCCTCGTCACGGTAGTCCACGAGGGTGATGGCAAGTCCCGGACATATGGCGACGCACTGCTCGCAGCCGATGCACCCCTCGCCGACGTATTCCGGCAGACCGCGGATGTCGTTCTCCCCGATGATGATGGCGTCCTGAGGACAGACGGACGTGCAAGGATTGCACGGTATCTCTTGTGCGCAGTGGAGCACAGGGAAGACCCCCTCCTTCTTCCCCGGGATGTCTTCGGTGACCACGGCACCGGGCCTCGACTTGAGAATCTCCGCGGTTTGATGCCACTCCGGCGGTATCTCTCCCACGTCGCGTCCCAATGACTTGGCAACCTCCAGGCCGCGGATGCGCCCGGTGAACATAGCCGCCGAAGCCTCGGCGATCTCCTCGGCATCCCCAGCTGCGTACGCGGGGAGGCCGAAGGCCTTCGCCTTGTCGACGAACTCGTCGACCGGCTCCAGTCCTACGGCGACCAGCACTGTGTCGCACGGAAAGGTCTTCTCCGTGCCTGACACCGGTTGCCAGTTGCTGTCGATCTCGGAGATGGTGACGGATTCCACCTGAGACTCACCATTGGCACTGATGATGGTGTGGGACGTGTATATCGGGACTCCGAGGCGCGCCAGCTTGTCCTTGTGGACCTTGTAGCCTCCGCATTCGGGCAGCGCTTCACATAACCCCACCACACCGATGCCGGCCTGAAGCGCGTGGTAACCCGCTATGAGCCCGACGTTGCCTCCCCCAACGATGAACAGGCTATCCGCTGACTTCACCAGGTCCCGATTGACCAGTGTCTGGAACGCACCGGCACCGTAGACCCCGGGCAGTGTGTTGCCCCTGAAGCCCAACGACTTCTCCCGAGCGCCGGTCGCCACCAGAAGGCTCTGTGGTCGGACCAGAATGTAGTGGCCGTCGCGCAAGAGCCCCACCTTCCGATCGGAGAACACTGCCAATGCGGTGGTGTCCAGCCAAACTTGCACGTTTTCGAAGGCCCGTACCTCTTCTTGGAGCTTCTTCGCTATGTCGATACCCCGCGTGCCGGCGTAGCACGCGTCGATAGATCCGAAGAACTTGTGAGTCTGTAGCACCAACTTGCCGCCCAAGCGATGTTTGTCGTCGACGATCAGGGTGCGTACGCCGGACTTGCCGAGCTCAATAGCCGCCGAGAGCCCTGCGGGTCCGCCTCCAATGATTAGGCATTCGACATCAATCGTGCTGATCTCATGCGGTGAGGGTGCGGTGCCCACAGCAGGGAGTCTAGGTTTCGCATCCATCGGCTCGACTCTCATGCCCGAGGTGACAGGCGTCATACAAGACTTGACAGGAAGGCCGTCGGCCATCACCAGGCACTGAGCACACTGACCATTGGCGCAGAAGATGCCCTGGGGAGCACCGTCCTTGTGATGATGTCCGAAGATACGCACCCCGTTGGCGAACAAGGCCGAGGCGATCGTCTCACATTTTTCACCGATCATCGGGTTCCCTTTCCAGGTGAACTCGACGGTCTCTGACTCCTCGACCGCGAGAATGGGATGTTCGCGGATGCGATGGTCCGTCATGCTTTTGTCTCCTTCTCTGGATCCGCCAACCAGTTTGTCCTCGAGACCGTCAACTCGTCTTGCCGGTTCGCTGCCTATCGGCTAGGACGCGTGTCTACCCGCCCTTCCTGCAACCTATCCCGGTGGCCACCTCATAGGCCGCCCGCCCAGCAGATGCATGTGCAGATGGTGGACAGATTGACCTGCCTGGGAACCGGTGTTGACCACCAGCCGATATCCCTCCGTGAGGCCTTCTTTCAGGGCGACTCGACGCGCAACCAAGAAGAGCTTGCCCAGGACATCCGCATGGCTGTCCTGAACCCCCCTAACGCTCTCAATGTGCTCGTTGGGCACTATCAGCACGTGCGTGGGTGCTTGAGGATTGCGATCGTGGAAAGCGGTCAGGTCGTCGTCCCGGTACACGACGCGCGCTGACCCTTCGCCGGCTACGATGCGACAGAAAGGACATGTCTTCACGGGATCACTTCTCCCTCCACACACCCGTTTTCGAGACTCAGCAACCGAGCCTGCAAGATCCGGTTGCCTAGATCCCCGTCGGCCGGAGCGGCCACGCGGATATAGTTATCGGTCCAGCCTGTCCATCGGCCGTCTTTCCATTGCTTCTCCCACAACACGTCCAACTCGCGATCCAGGAAGCGACGCTGAAATCGGCGTCGCTGCTCCGTTCCCAGCTTCCTCATAATGCCCGCGCGCTCCTCACGCACGCGAGGCGGCACCGGTTTCTTCAGCTTGACTGCGGGTGTACCGGGACGTGGTGAGAAGGGGAAGACGTGGAGTTTGGCAAAGGCCATGTCTCTGACAAACTCATGGCTCTCCCAGAATGCTTCCTCGCTCTCGCCAGGAAAGCCCACCAGCACGTCTGTCGTGATCGCGACATCCGGGATGGTGTCCCGAGCGGACTTGACCAGGTGGCCGAATCTCTCGCTGGTGATGGGGCGTCCCATGCGACGCAGTGTTGCGTCACAGCCAGACTGAAGCGGCAGGTGGATCTGTCGGCACAGACGGGGATTGTTCCACAGGTCGAAAAACGCTTCGTCGATGTCCCAGGGTTCGATCGACGAGAGGCGAAGCCTGGCCAAGTCGGTCTCCGAAAGGATTGTCTGGACAACCGTGCGAAGCCCGTCGGGCAACCCCAGATCACGACCATAGGCGCCAAGGCTGGCTCCGGTCAGGACCGCCTCGCGACAGCCAGCCTCGTTCACCAGTCTGCGAAGTTCTCTGATGACGCTGTCGAGCGGGCGGCTGCGAGATGGACCGCGAAGCGAGCGGACGATGCAGTACGTGCAGTGGTTGTCGCACCCGTCCTGCACCTTGACGAAAGCGCGGGTGCGCAGTGTGTCGACGCACCCGTCGGTGGATTGTCTGCCCGAGAATGAGGAATGAGTTGCGGCTAGTGCGTCAACCGTGTGCTCCTTCTCGCAATTGCGGATGACCCAGGAGACACCGGGAAAGCCTTCAGACGCCTCTGGCCTGAGGGTGGCGTAGCAGCCGAGGACAGCCACCTGTGCGTCAGGATTGTCGCGATGGACGGAGCGAATAGCGTGCCGAGTCTTGCTCTCAGCCTGAGCGGTAACCGCGCACGTGTTAACGACGATGATGTCAGCCTCTTCGGGCCGGGAGACGATCGCGTGTCCGGCAGCCTTGAGCTCCCGGGCTACCATTTCGATCTCGCTCCAGTTTAGGCGACACCCGACGTTGTCGAGGTAGATCTGCATGCAGTGTGAAGCAACTTCGCGGGCATCTGGAGTCCGTCACTCAGTGTGCCCCTTCTGAACGACGAGGATTATATCACGTGCACGTGCTCTGCAAAAGTGTCGATCCTCACTAACCCAGGTCAGAGGACGCTCACGGGATCGATCTCCACGTGCCAGCCATTGGGTATATCGATCTTGCCGAGGAATTCGGGGGGATCGGCGTGGCGGATAAGAATCTGCCAGCGATAGCGGTTCCGAAGTCGCGCGAAGAAGGGCGGTGCGGGTCCGAGCAGGCTGGCGGTAGGTAGGCCGTCCTTTCTCAGCGCGTCTCGGAGCCGGGTGCTCAGATCCTCTGCTCTAGCCTTGGCGCGAGGGTATTCCTTGTCCTCATAGACCAGCTTCGCCAGACGGGTGTAGGGAGGATAGTTCTGCTCGCGACGAAAGGCCAGTTCCTGCTCTGCAAACGCATCGTAGTCATGGTCGGAGGCAGCGACGATGGCATAGTGCTGTGGGTGGTACGTCTGAATCACGACCTTCCCCCCCAGCAGCCCGCGCCCGGCCCGCCCAGCCACCTGCGTAAGCAGCTGAAAAGTCCTTTCGCTGGATCGGAAGTCTGGCAAGTTGAGAGCTGTGTCGGCGGAGATGACGCCAACCACGGTGACTAGAGGGAGATCGAGGCCCTTCGTAATCATCTGAGTGCCGACGAGAACGTCAGCCGCCCCGCTGGCGAACCGCTGAAGGATGTTGGTGTGTGCTTCATGCGTCCGAGCCGTGTCGCAATCCCAACGCAAGAGCCGCGCGTCCGGCCATCGCTCGCGCACCGCGTCCTCGACCCGTTCTGTTCCCAGGCCAAAGTACCGGATTCGCTTTCCTCCGCATTCGGGACAGCGCCGCGGCTGCGGCTCGCGGTGGTTGCAGTGGTGGCAGATCAGGCGGGCGCGCGGGCTGTGATAGGTCAGTGGTACGTCGCAGCGCGGGCACCGCACAACGTGACCGCAATCACGACAAAGCACAAACGTCGCGCTCCCTCGTCGGTTGAGAAACAAGATCACCTGCTCTCCGCGCCCCAAGGCCTCTTCCATGGCTCGATGGAGCGTTCGACTGAACATGGAGCGATTGCCGGCGCGCAGCTCGGCGCGCAGATCGACAATCTGGACTGGAGGGAGCGGTAGGTAGCTTGCCTCACTCGCCCCGTCGCCCATTGCCTGATACCGTGTGCTCTGGACGTGGTAGCGTGCCTGAAGCTCCTGCAGGCGTCGAGTGTGCCCCATGATGCGTCGTGGCATGTTCTGCAAGCTGAGTCTCCCCTCGGTGGCAAGATGATAGGAGGTCAGACTCGGTGTAGCAGAACCAAGAATCACCGTTGAGTTCGTTAGCCTCGAAAGCTGGAGGGCGGTCTGCCGAGCGTGATATCGCGGGCGTGGAGCCACCTGCTTAAAGCTCTCGTCGTGCTCCTCGTCCAGGACGATCAACCCCAGCGGTGACAGTGGCGCGAAGAGCGCGGATCGCGGCCCGATGACCACGTCAACGAGACCGGCGCGGGCTCGCCGCCAAGTGTCGTATCGCTCACCGTCCGTCAGGGCGCTGTGAAGCACGGCGACTTGTTCGGGAAAGCGTCCTGCGAACCGCGCGACGGTCTGAGGGGTGAGAGATATCTCTGGCACGAGTATAATGGCCTTGCGCCCTTGGTCCAATACGTGTGCTACTGCACGCAGATAGATCTCAGTTTTTCCGGAGCCGGTCACGCCGTGGAGAAGAAACGCTTGCGGTTCATTATCAGTGTCGCCGTCATGTTGCGCAGAGCGGACGTTAGCGTAGTTACCTCTTACTGCTATAGCGCCCTCTATTGCCTCCCAGACGGTCTGCTGATCGGACGTGAGTGGGGGCGGCGCGGTTGCGACGAACATGTCATCTTCCAGCGGATCCCGCCAGACCTCTTTGGTTGAGAAGGCAATGAGACCGCGTTCCTGTAGCTTTCTCAGATGATAGCTGCTACAGCCCGTTTTCTCGTACACGCGCTGGACCGGCACCGGCCTGCTCGCACCACGCAGCAGCTCAAGGATCGGTGGGTAGTAATCGCTCCGAAGGCCCGCCATGGCACCTGCCTCGTCCACATCTGGGATGAGCTCGACCGTGTCCACTCGCTTGGGCCGCGCCCGGGGCGGAGCCAAGAACGATTCCCGGTCAACCACATTCCGCCGGGCAAGCTGCTCGGAGGCGGCCCGCCAGTCGACGCCAGGGAGAGCGGCGTCCAACTGGCTACCTCGGAGCGGTCCTCGTCTCTGAAGCAGCGCTAGCAGCTGGGCCTGGGCATCGGTGTTCGCGGCACCCTCCGGCACTTCTCCTGCCAACGCTACCCTTAGGTCGGCATGGCCAACCATGCCTGGGGGAAGCATCAGCTCCAGACACTCATGGAGTGAGGCCAAGTACTCGTGGCACATCCATCGGGCCAGGCTGATGTGCTGCGTCGAGACGACCGGATCGGGATCGACGAGTGACTCGACGGGTCGCGTCTCCGGCACTGGTGAATGGTCGCTCAAGGCGACCACGATACCGTAGAGACGCCGGTCTCCGAACGGCACGATTACCAACGACCCGACCTGGATGTCTCCCACGGGCTTGTCCGGCAGGTGGTAGGTGAATGCCGGCCTTCGCTCGGAAGCCTTGGCTGGGGAGAAGACCACGACTTCGGCGAAGGGATAGCGTCTCTTGTCAGCTCTCTTGGAGACGTTCGGCATCGTCATGGCTCGGCCGGAAAGGATTTTGGTTGCTAGACCTCTTCTCCAAATCGAGGGCCATAGTGCACGAAGACCGCGTAACCGATTGCGAGAACGATCAGTGAGGTGATGGCCGTCCTTAACAGGAAGTCTAGTCCCGTGTAAGTGCCCCAGTAGAGTAGATCGCGGTAGGACGCGATGATCGAGGCCATAGGGTTCAGTCGTCGCAGCCACAGCTGAGCGTCGAAGGTGATCCCCAGGATCGTCATCTCCCGGCCGATCCGAGTTATCGGGTAGAAGACCGGCGTGAGGAAAAACCATGCTTGCATGGCCACGCTCAGGATGATGCGTGTGTCACGATAGAACACGTTGAGCGTGGACAACATCAGACAGATGCCCAGTGCAAACAGGACTTGCACCAGGATGGGAACGGGCAGCAACAGCGCCCACGCGGTGATCCTGGCGCCAGAGACGAGGGCTAGTCCGAAGAAGACGGGCAGTGCGATCACGAAATTGACGAGATTCGAAAGGACAATCGAGATCGGAAGTGCCTCCCGGGGAAAATATACCTTCTTGATCAGGTGAGCGTTGCCGACAATGCTGTTCGTGGCTTCCGTCACTGACTGGGAGAAGAACTGCCAAGGCAGCAAGGCGCAGAGAAGAAAGACGTGGTAATGCTCCAGATCCGACCGGATAAACAGGAAGTTGAACACCAGTGTAAAGACCAGCATCATTAACAATGGATTGGCCCATGACCATACGATGCCTAGCACTGAGTTCCTGTAGCGGACCTTAAGGTCACGAACCACCAGGTTCCGTGTCAATCCGCGATACCTCCACAGCTCTCGCAGACGGTGAAGAATGTCCATGAGTGTATTGTTTCCTCTCACGCTATCTGGCGGGTGTTGGGCGTCACAGAGTCAGCTGCTGCGACTATCCTGCACGATCCGACACGGACCGGTAGAGTTCGAGCAGCTGTCGCCCAGACCGGTCCCACGAGAAGTGCTGCCCGGCACGCTCTCGGAGTTTCCGGCCGAGATCGCGCCAACAATCGGGTTCCTCAAGGAGATGGCCGATGGCGCTGGCCAGCGCTGCGGCATCGCCAACCGGGGCAGCATAGGTGCCGAGGTTTCCCAAGTACTCCCTGCTTATGGGTGTGGCGAACGCCACGGTCGGGAGTTCCATCGCCATATAATTCAGAATCTTGCCTGCCCCTTCTGTGGGCGACAGCTTGGGGGCCACCGCGATATCCCCTAGCGCCAGATGCGCCGGCGCCTCTTCATAGGGCACTTTGCCCGTGAACGTCACACAGTCAGCGACGCCCAGGTCCACGGCCATTTGCCGATAGAGCTCAACGCTGGGAAAGCCCATGATGAGAAGGTGGAATGCCACACCTCGTTGTTTCAAGCGATGTGCAGCGCGCAGGAGGTGAGGTGTTCCCTGGTAGTCAGCCAGGAGTCCGAGGTACGCTACGACCGGGCGACCAGGAGGGATTCCGAGCGTGGCTCGCCGTTCAAACACAGTCTCCCGATCCAATACGCCGGGGTGGAAGAAATCGAGATTGACGCAGTCCGGCAGTGGGTGGACGCGTTTCTCATCACAGTCAAAGTCTCGCTCCAACAGCAGGGCTGTCATCTGCGTGCTTGTCAGAATGGCGTGGGGCAGATGAGAGATGCGCCATTCGAGCAAACGCACCCAGTGATACCAGATACCGTCGGCATCCAGAAAGTGATGGTCCACCATTTCGCTGGTCATGCTGCCCTGGAAATCGGCCACGAGCGGCAGGCCCTTGATTCGACTCAGTAGGTAGCCGATCAGTGCTCCCTCGTGCAGGTGTCCGTGGATGATGTCAAAATCGCGGCCTAGGACAGTCTTGACGCCGGTCCAGGCCAGGAACAGGTCGAAAGCGATCTTATGAAGCGAGGAACCGACCTCATAGTCGGAATGCCAGGGGGTTGGCCTGGTTCGGACAATGTCCAGGGCGGGCAGATCCCGGCCCAGGTAGTAAGTGACGATCGTCACCTGGTTTCCCAGGCGCTGGAGTGCCCGTGCCTCTTCGAGGATTCGCACGTGACAGCCGTAGTCCAGGAAGAAAGATGTGGGAGCGACCATCAAGATGCGAAATGAATTGGTCAAGGCGTCTAGGTGGACAAGGTGTTTCCGGTTCAGGAAGACGCGGAACTAGTCGTCGCTGGATTCGTCCTGCTTCCGGTCCAGACGGGAAGCAAGACCTCCGAAGATCATACGTCCTAGCTGCTTGGTAGCGCTCGGCACGTCTCGTGTGTCGAAGACCTTCTTGTCTGTCCACATTCCTTGCCTTCGCTGTTTCATCCACTGGGAACGACCCCTGGCTGCCTCGGCAACCGTCTCGGACAGCGCTTCCTCGTCACCTTGCTTCAGCAGATCGCGCAGATGGATCAACTCTTCAATGAGCGCGTCGAGGCGCTGGAGGACGTTCTGCCGATTGAGGAACAGGGATGAGCGAGGCGTGTCCATGTCGTCGACCGCTTCCGTGACGGTCGCGAAGCGGCGTCCGGCGAATTTCCGCATCTCCTCCCAGCCAGGCGTGTCCACGGTCGCGCGCAGCAGCGCGATTGTGAGCACATCGGGCAATCCTTCGACGCCTGCCAGGAGTCCGTCGTGTTCCTTGACATTGATGAAGAAAGGGTTCGCCCCGACGGCGTGGGCCAGCCAAGAGCAGACGTCGATAGCGCTGCTGGACGTACTTGGCGCAGGAGTGAAGCAGTAGAGTGCTTCTCTCAATAGGTCTGCATCGGCATCATCCAGGCCCTCCAGAGTCCGAAGCCCGACGACCGCCGGGTTCGGGATGGGGTGACCACCCACAAAGGAGACCCGCTCCGGAAGGAGATCCGATGCCCAGCGGAGAACCGGCGTCTTGAGGCGAGCGGTGTCAGTGACGACCGCCCCTTCCCCCAAGTGAGGTGCGATGACAGCGAACGCACCTTCCATCTTGGTCAGCGGCTGGGCGACAACGACAAGTTCGGCCCCTTCGCAGGCCAGCCCGGGCTTCCGCTCCACATCATCGAAGGCCCCCCGCACGTTTGCCAGATCGGCCACAGCAGGGTCCGCATCATAGCCAACAAGCTCGATCGATTCCTCGCGCTTCTGGAGCGCAAGAGCCATAGAGACGCTGACAAGGTCAGTGCCGATCATCGCGATCCGACTGGAACTCATAGTGAACCCTCCTCACAGAACGACGCTGACAGTGCTCCATCAAACGGTGCGGATGCGCGGAACCTCTGGAATCGCGGCGCCCGAATCCTTCGCCTAGTTTGCGCTGTCGGCTGCCTGGAGCACTTTCAGCAGCCTTTCAAACTCTGTCCCGCAGTTCTCCGCCTCGACCTCGTGGTTGCGAATTAGCCTGACCGTCAGCGCTGAGCAGCCAGCGGTCTCTGCCCAGCGTGCGCCTATCTCGGCGTGGTTGGCGTACCCAGCGAGCGGGTTATTCTCACTATTGGCGCCTTCCTGGACTACGCGCTGCAACACGGCTGGTATGAACCGCTCTGCCAGCACGAAGATACCTCGGTGCCACGGGCGTGCCCGGACGGCGGCCTTGCCTACGTCGTGCAGGAGCGCTGCCTTCAGGAGGTCTTCGCACGTGTGACCCTGCTCGAGGAGCGTCTCGTACACGGCCAAAGCGTGGCGCTGATCCTGGGGTCCCTGTTCGAGGAACAGGGCTCGCGCCTCCGGCGACAGGATCCGTGCCGCTCGCTCGATTCTCTGCTCAGGAATCGCGTGCTGAGCGATCAAGGCCTGCACGAACTGTTCGACGCGATAACGAAGAGATCTTGTGAACTTCACTCCCGGGCCGACCTATCAGTATACCAGTAATGCGCGGAACATGAAGTTCATCAGCGGGTTCATGACGAGGCTGAGGATACCCAGCCTTGACAGAAGATAGAGTCCCAGCATCAAGCCCGGCCCGCCGAAGCGCTCCAGCTGCTCCAGCTTCGCGGCCCAATCGCGGGGCAGCAGCCAAGCCAACACCCGCGAGCCATCAAGCGGCGGGAAAGGGATCAAGTTAAACAGCATCAGGGCCAGATTGATGCTGATGAACTGCATCAAGATACCCTCCAGGCTGATCGTCGAGACTCCGCGATAGAGGCTGAGCCAACCGAGCCGGAAGGGGACTGCAGCCAGCATCGAAAGGACTAGATTCGAGAGGGGGCCGGCGATGCTAACCAGCGCGTGGTTCTTGCGCATATCCCCGCGCAGGCGATAGGGATTGACGGGCACGGGTTTCCCCCATCCAAACCCGAAGATGACTAGCGAGACCGTACCGATCGGGTCGAGATGGGCTAGAGGGTTGATAGTGAGGCGTCCTCGCCGGGCGGCGGTATCGTCGCCTAACTGGAATGCCGTCCAAGCATGCGCCCACTCGTGGAGGGGCATGCTCGTCAGGAAGAGAATGGCCAGGGTGACAAGTCGGTTTGGATCCAACAGATTTCCGAACAAGGTGCTACACCTTTTCTAGTTGCGTGGGTGTGATCACAAGACGTGGCGCCTGCTGACGCCCCCGTCTTCGCGGACACGGAGATTATAACACGCCTGGTGCACAGGAGCGAATGGAATCTTCGCCAGGGCGTTGGTGGCGCGGCGCCCGGATTTGAGGCAAGATTGTGTAGGCGGAAGGATTCTTATGCGCTGCTCAAATGTTCGGGCTGTCGGCTTGCGCTGCAGAGCGTCTTCGAATCATCTCCGTAGCAGCCGTCGCTAGCCCAACTACCAGCCAGAAGAGTGTTACCGAATGATGGAAGTCCAGATTGAAGAAGTAGTGGTCGAAGATGCCCCCCGTGAGTGCTCCCACTAGGCCAGCGTGCAACCCCCACCAGAGTCCCTCAAGGCTGCTCCCCGCTGCCACGTGTCGTGTGCACCAGAAACGGACTAAGAGCACGCCCAAGACGGCGAGGAAGCTGGCCAGGCCGACCAGTCCCATCTCCTCTGCGATGAGCAGATAGAGGTTGGCTACACCAATGTAGGTGTCGATGTCTGGGGAACCGGCGAAGCCGACGCCTAGCAGCGGATAGCGCCGGATTAGAATGAGGGCATCCTTGTACTCACCCATACGCATCTGGGTGGCCAGATCCTCGACCAGAAATCCCTCTAGAAAGTGTGACACAAGGGCTTGTGTCTGAGGCAGAAGTAGCATCAGGGCCAGGGCCCCTGCCAGAACCAGCCATAGCTTGCGATAACGGAGGGTGGCAACCGCCGCCAATGCGACGCCCAAACCCACCATCGAGCCGCGGCTCATCGTCAACCCCAAACAGAGTGCCATCACGCTTAACATCGGCACCAGGTAGCAGCGCGGGATCAGGGGCCGACGAACAAAGAGCTGCGGCACCGCCACGGCCAACGTCAGGTTGAGTAAGCTTCCCAGGACGTTGGGATCAATAGAGGTGGACGTGGCTCGCATCGGCAGTTCAGGGTTCTCACGAATGTATCGGAGGACTCCCGGGCCGGTGGGGTAGCCGATCCGTCCCAAGGCCGACAGTCCACGGATGACGACATCCTCAGAGATCTGATCCGCGATGGCGTAGAGTCCCACTCCCACCACAGCGGAGGCGAAGCCACCGATGATCAGAGCGCGCACGATGCGCCGCAGTCGTGCGTCGTCCTGAACGGTGTTGACCACCAGGAAGAAGAGCGCCACGCTGAGCATCATCTCGGCAAACCGTCGCAGATAGGTCTGCAGGAAACCTAGTACCAACGGCACGTGGCTCAACCCGAAGACGAAGGTCCCCACCGCGAAAAGCATGAAGACCAGGATGGGTAGGCCCAAGGGCGTGGTGACGAGCGTGGTCTGGGTTCCTCCCGCGATTTGCAGCAGCCAGACTAGGAACAGCGCGCCCAGTGCGGCGTCGAGGAAGGTGGGCGTGAAGCCAACGTCGAAAGGGAACGAGGCAAAGGGCAGAAGGCAGACAATGCCGATGACGGACCAGTAAGCCACCTCAATGTCTTGCAGCATCCACAGCCCCAGGAACACTGCGACCATTCCAGCTCCAGCTATGAGGGGACCAAACTCGGACAGTAGATAGCCAACGCCGACCGCCAGCGCCGCGCAGAGCACTATCGTCGCCAGCGCGGACAGCCAGCGGTAGCGGGAAGCAAAGATGCGATGCAGCCAGTCTTGAGCCGTCATAGGGTTCGTCCTCACATCACTCGTCAGTCGGCGTCACGGTCACTGGAGTCTCCATGCTGGCTCCGTCGCATCTGGAGCGCGGCAGCTGACAGCGATTGAATTCGTCGGCGACTTGCTTGACACAGACCTCCGAGCCGTGGATGACTTGAAACGCCGACTACTAGCTGCCGACAGGCATGCCAGGCCAATGTTGGCTGCTTGGCTGCACCGGATCATTCGATAGTCACCCCTCCACCGACGACAAGATCATCCTTGAAGCGACCGTGATTCCCTCGCCTATGGGCCGGCAAGCGCACAAGGGTCTCGGGGTCGTACATACCCATCGATAGCGTGCACGAACCGGCCGCAGCGCCTTCAATCGTCAGGCGATGAGGGTCTCGGACCACGTCACCGGCCTTCCAGAAGGACGTAGGATAATCTCCGTTCAGCGGTGGATGGTCGCTCTGATCCACTAGCTTGCCGTTCGAATCCAAGAGATGCACAAAGGCGGTATAATTCCTGTCCAGCGGAGCCTCCGCGTGCCACACGAGGGTGACTGTGATTACGTCGCCTTCCCCGACGCTTCCGTCGGAGATGCTGTATCCGATCAGCGTGATTGATTCTCCCAAGCGGGCGCCCACTGGATGGGTGACGTCGTCGGAATCAGGCTTGACCGGACGAACCGCGACCCGGTCCAAGAGAACCAACTCCAGCGGCGGCTGCTCCGGGGAATGGACGACGGATAGCTGCTCTCCATCTTCTGTGCGGAGCCCGGCGTGAAGTGTACCGACGGTCGGGACGTCAGCGCCGGGAACGATGGGGAGCTCATATCGGTCTCGGTAGACGACGCTCGGCTCCCAGAGTGTGGGGGGTAGGGTGCCGCCGCCCGGATAGCAGTCCACACCAGCGATTGGCTCCGCACCGTGCCCCAGGATCTGCACGAAGCCGACGTAGTCCCTCTCCGGAGGCTCAAGGGCCCGCCAGTACAGGCTCACAGCGGCTGAATCGCCGGGTCGGACGCTCTCTGCCTCGATGTGCCCGCCGAGAAGCTCGATGGGTGTTCCGACGAAGGACAGGTCCAGGCGAGTCATCGCCTCCGGCAGCTCACTTTCCTGGACGATCGCCGGCTTGGCATAGGCCGGCAGGATGAAGGCGAACAGGGATAGCAGCGCGAACGCCAGCTGGGAGGTTCCGATAACGGCAGCCAGCGCCGGACGCCAGCGACTCCACGAGAAGCGCCGCGGCAGGAATTGGCCCAACCCCAGCATCAATAGAATGGAGATGGAGGCTGTAGCCGGCATCAGGTACCTTCCCTGAGCCCCTAGGACGATCATGACAAAGCGCCAGACCGAGCCCAGGTTAAGAAGGACAGCGAAGATCGCAACTACCAGGCCCTGTCGCGCCCGCCATGACAGGTGCCGGGAGGTCGACTGACCCACTAGGAGTACCGCCAGTCCCACCAGGG
>JASFVD010000004.1:0-21149 GCA_050050015.1 Anaerolineae bacterium
ATAATCACTGGTGATGATCAGCGTCCTGCGCCCGCTCAGGGCGTAGTGGAGGGCCGTCGCAGCCGACGACGTCGTCTTGCCCACGCCGCCCTTCCCGCCGAACATGAAGATCCGCTTGTCGGTGTGATCCAGTGTCGAAAGTGTCATAGCGTTATCCAAACTAGGTTACTCAGTCCCGCGCTACGATCCGCCCAGGGTTCGAGGCGGGTCAGCAACAACCGCCCTGCATGTTGAATCGCCGGACCAGGGACTTGCCAGGAGGCTCAGCACATTAGCACCTTCAGCCCTATTGTCACACAGAACGTCCCGGCCTGCAAGACTCAGGCCGGGACGTGAAAGCGATGCTCCTGGTGCCGCGTACTTGCTTCCTCTAGCCACCCCACGGCATCTGTGCATACTCCTGGAAGGCTGTATCGTGAAGCTGTTTGAAGAACCTGGCGTGGCCCCGTTCCCACTTCGCCAGCATCTTCAAAGCCTCTTGTGCCTGGCCCTCTGCCTGCTCGGCCGCCGCGTCGTAAAACTCGACAAAGTCGCGCTCTATCAGATAGGCCATGCGCAGGACGGAGAGGTCGGGGACCATCGACTCGATCACCGTCTGGTCAAGCATCTCCGACGCAGCGCGCTCAGAGAAGAATCCTTCCTTGTCCAGGTCTTCGCCGACAGCCTCGGCAGTCTCGCCCTCTTCCAGCGTGGCCAGCAACTCTTCGATGAACACGATATGGTGCTGCTCTTCGAGCGCAAGCCGGCGGAACGCCCCTACTACAGCCGCGTGTTGGAGGCGCTCCGCGTTCTCCTCGAAGAATCGCTTGCCCTCGTGCTCTCGCTGTAGGGCGTATTCATAGATCCTTCTGATGTCCATATGTCTCCTCCACGTGGTTCAAATCATGGGATCACGTCGCAGGCTGCACGCTCACGGCGCAGACCTTGTACTCGGGAATCTTCGCAGTAGGATCGAGGGCCGAGTTCGTGAGCTCGTTTGCCGCGGCTTCCGCGTAGTGGAAGGGAATGAAGACAACGCCGGGGCGGATGCGGGACGTGATTCGCGCCGTCAGCTCGATCTCCCCGCGGCGGCTGGCCACACGTACACGCTCGTTGCCGTTCAGCCCGATCCGCTCCGCGTCTCGGGGGTGAAGCTCGACGTACGCCTCGGGCGCCTCCTGCTCAAGCTTCTCCGAGCGACGAGTCATCGTGCCTGTGTGCCAATGGAACATCATCCGGCCGGTGGTCAAGACGAAGGGATACTCATCATCCGGCAACTCCACCGCCTCCTTGAACTCGATAGCGTGGAAGCGACCAAGACCCCGGCTGAATTTGCCTTTGTGCAAGTAGGGGGTACCGCGATGATCCTCAGACGGCACCGGCCACTGCAGGTAGCCCTCTCTCTCCAGACGCTCGTACGAGACCCCGCCGTAGATGGGGGTGAGGGGCGCAATCTCGTTCATCACTGCCCTAGCCGAGGTGAAGTCGAAACCTGTTGCCCCTATGCGCTTCGCCAGCATACACAGGATTTCCCAGTCTGCTCTCGCCTCGCCGATCGGGTCGACCGCCTTCCGAACTCGCTGTACTCGGCGGTCTGTGCCGGTGAACGTGCCCTCCTTCTCCGCGAAGGAGGCTGCCGGGAGGACGACGTCGGCCAATTCCGCTGTCTCCGTCAAGAAGATGTCTTGCACGACAAGGAAAGGGATGTCCTGCAAACACTCCCTCACGTGATTCACGTCCGGGTCAGACAGCATCGGGTTCTCGCCCATGACGTACAGGGCACGGACGTCGCCAGAACAGGCTCCGTCGACCATGGCTGTCACTGTCAGGCCCACATTCTGCGCAAGCCCTTCGACACCCCAGGCTTGCTCGAACTTGTCTCGACTGGCGGGATCGGTCACGGCCTGGTAGCCAGGATATACGTTGGGCAGCCCGCCTAGATCGCAAGCTCCCTGCACGTTGTTCTGCCCGCGCAGAGGATTGACGCCCCCGCCAGGAATGCCCACATTGCCCGTGAGCATTGCCAGGTTAGCGCAAGACTTGACGTTGTCCGTGCCGGTCGTGTGCTGCGTGATGCCCATCGCGTATAGGATGGCCGCTGGCTTGCTCTGAGCGTACATCCGCGCTGCTTTCCGAAGATCATCAGCTTGGATGCCGCTGATCTCTTCGACGCGCTCCGGCGTATACGCTTCGACCAGCTCACAAAGATCCTCGTAGCCCTCAGTACGCTCTTCTATGAAGGATTGATCCTCCAATCCCTCCTCAACGATGACGTTCATCATACCGTTGATCCAGGCGACGTCGGTCCCCGGGCGGGGTTCCAGGTAGAGATCTGCCATACGAGCGACGTGTATCTCTCGCGGATCTACCACAATGATCTTGGCGCCCCGCTCCTTGGCCTCCAGCACGTGACTGGCGACCAGGGGGTGAGCCTCTGTGGTGTTTGAACCAGTAATCAAGAAGCATTCGGTATGTTCACTGAACTCAGGAACGGAGTTCGTCATCGCCCCACTTCCAAACGCGGCGACCAGACCGGCCACCGTGGGGGCGTGTCAGAGCCGCGCGCAGTGATCTACATTGTTCGTCTTGATCACCGCGCGCGCAAGCTTCTGGATGAGATAGTTTTCCTCATTGGTGCACTTCGCCGACGCCAGGAATCCAATGGAATCTGGGCCGAACTGATCGCGGGTGTCCATGAGCCTGCGTGCGACCACGTCGAGTGCCTCATCCCACGTCGCCTCTTTGAAATCAGTTGAATGGGCAAGACCGCTACCTCGCCCGTCGCCGCCACGTCGGACAAGAGGCGTCGTCAATCGGTCAGGATGATCGACAAAGGCCCCCGCGTTCCACCCCTTAATACAAAGGCTCCCGCGGCTGATAGGGTGCTGCTTGTCGGGCAGCACACCGGTGATGCATCCATCCACTACCTGCAAGTAGAGCCTGCAACCGGCACCGCAGTATATGCACGTGGTGAGGACGTTCTCGTAGTCCATTCACTCCTCCTACTCTACTTCCGTCCGTAGCGGCGTTTCTTCCAAGGTCACCGAGAGCGGCGGCGGCATCTCTAATTCAGCCCCGGGCTCATACCCCAGCAGCTCTTCTACGTCCTGCTGTATCAGGTCGTACAGGACCGTGAGGGGGATGTGGGCCGGGCACGTCAGCTCGCACTGACGACAGGCTACGCAACGTCCAGACATGTGCATCGCCTTGATCAGGTGGAACATGGGAAATGGCGGGGCCAGCTTACCTGGCTCCACCCACAGCGGATCCTCGAGCGCACAGGATTGGCAGAAGCACTCGGGGCATATGTCGCGACAGCCATAACACTTGAGGCACTTCGCAAATTGCTGCTCCCAGAAAGACCGTCTCTCCTCCAACGTCATCTCCTCGTACCTGGCAACGAGAGGATTTGGCGGCGCCCCATCGACCGCCGTGCCGAAAGCCTTGACGCGCGGCCAAGGTGCCGGGTTGGGGGCTGGGTCAGCACAATGGCACTCCTGAGCCTGCTCTGCCGTGCACGCTGTCCCAAGGACGTATAGTCGATCCGGATCGATCTGTTCTCGCTTCGCCATCTCAACCAGCGCCCGCAAGTCGCACGCGCGAGCTACGATCCCAAACTCGGCTTCCGGATAGCCTCTTTGCAGCGACGAGATGATCTTACCCAGTGGGTATCTGGGGTCGAGCACCAAGCCCGAGAGGTCATCGCCACTCTTGAAGAGATAGGGCGCGGTCCCGACCTCCGTGCGCCGCAGGGCCAGAACACCGTCCAGGTCCTTCAGCGCCTTGGTGACGTGCTCGCGAAGTTCGCTCATCAGCGTGTCTCGATCTCCCATCTTACCGCTCTCCGATCTCGGGTGACTGCGTCGCTCCGTTGTCGAGTGGCCCCAGAGCGCGGACTGTCTCGACGAACTCCCGCGTCACCCGCGCGAACTTCGGTGCCTCGGCTGACGAGACCCAGTCCAGGCGCAAGCGCTCAGGGTCGACGCCAATGTAACCCAGCATGCTTCGCACCAGTGGCATTCGCTTGGCGGTGCGGTGGTTGCCGTCGATGTAGTGACACTCGCCAATGTGACAGCCGAGCACGAGGACCCCGTCGGCCCCGGAGCGGAAGGCCCGCAGCACCATCTCCGGCGAGACGCGCCCAGAGCACATCACTCTGATAGGGAGCACGTTGGCGGGTGACTGCATGCGGGCGACACCAGCATTGTCGGCCCCGGCGTAGGAGCACCAGTTGCACAGGAAAGCAACGACCTTCGGTTCGAAACTTTCACTCATAGTCACTATCCTCTGAAGCCTAGTGCTTTGCGCAGACCGTCGTCTAGGCAACGTTGCGCGCCGCGCAAGGCTACCATACCATCTCCAGCAACCCGTCGATCTGGGCCACAATCTCCTGATCGGTGAAATGGAGACCTGTGATCGCACCAGACGGGCAGGCAGCAACACACGTACCACAACCGTGACACAATGCCGCGTTCACCTGCGCTCTGGCTCTGCTGTTGAAATCGATGGCAGAATACGGGCAGGCCACAATACACTCGCCGCATCCCACGCACATTTCCTCGGTGACTTCCGCCACAACGGGCGAGATGGTCACTTCACCACGGTTGAACAGACGAACTGCCTCTTGGGCTGCCGCTCCCGCGTGCGCCACCGTGTCCGGTATGTCACGTGGACCCTGACAGCAGCCAGCGAGGAATACCCCTGCTGTGCTCGTCTCGACCGGACGCAGCTTAGGATGGGCCTCCGCGAACCAGCCATCAGGCGTGCGCCCCAGCCCGAACAGGCCGGCTACGTAGTCGGCCTCCGGCTGCGGCTCGATGGCAGATGCGAGAATCACCATGTCCACATCCGCGGCCACTAGGCGTCCCAGGTCGGCGTCCTCGCCCTTGACACGAAGCTTGCCATCGGACAACACCTCGACCTCGGCCCCGCGCCCACGCACAAAGGTGACACCCTCTTCCTGCACCCGCGCATAGAACTCCTCATAGGCCTTGCCGAAGGCCCGCATGTCCATGTAGAAATCGTAGACCTCGGCCCCAGTCTTATCGCGGATCTGGTGCGCGTGCTTCAGGGAGTACATGCAGCAGAAGCGAGAGCAGTACTCGTGGACGTTCTCGTCGCGGCTGCCGACGCAGTGGATGATCGCCACGCTTTCCGGAACCTCTCCTTCATCGGTGACGATCTTCCCCTCGGTAGGCCCACTGGCGTTCGAGAGCCGCTCGAACTGGAGACCAGTAAGGATATTGGGGGACTCGCCGTAGGAATACTGCGGCAGCTGCGTGGGGTCCCACATCTCGAAACCCGTGGCGACAACTACGGCCCCGACCTCGATATCCAGCAGCTCATCTTCCTGCTCATAGTCGACGGCGCCCGTGGGACAGAGCTTCGCGCATGCTCCACAGCGCCCGTCGCGCTGGAAGTAGATGCAGTGCTCCGTATCAAGCACGGGCACGTTGGGAATAGCCTGGGCGAAGGGCCGATAGATGGCCTTCCGCTTTCCCATTCCCGCCTCATAGTCCGTGTCGATGACCTTTGCGGGGCACTTCTCCTGACACAGGCCACAGCCAGTACAAAGCTCCTCATCCACGAACCGGGCTTTCCTTCGAACCCTTACTTTGAAATTGCCAATATACCCGGAAACGTCCTCGACCTCACTGTAAGTTAGGAGTGTGATCTTGGGATGCCGACCGGCATCCATCATTTTCGGTCCAAGTATTCAGGTGCTACAGTCGAGAGTTGGAAACGTCTTGTCGAGCTGCGCCATCCGTCCGCCGATGGAGGGTTCCTTCTCCACCAGGTAGACCTGATAGCCCGCCTCGGCGATGGAGAGCGCGGCCTGGATGCCAGCGATGCCGCCTCCTACCACCAATGCAGCTTCGCTCACCGGCTCTTGGCGCGGCTCCAGCGCCCGGTGGTGCGCCACGCGCGCCACTGCCGACCGCGTCAGCCGCTTGGCCTTCTCCGTGGCCTTCTCTTTGTCCTTGATCGCCCAGGAGACGTGCTCCCGGATGTTGGCCATCTCGAAGAAGTAAGGATTGAGTCCAGCTCCCTCCAACGCACGCTGGAACGTGGGCTCGTGCATCCGCGGGGTGCACGACGCCACCACGATGCGCGTCAGATCGTGTTCCCTTATGTCATCTTGGATCGTATTCTGGCCGGGCTCCGAGCACATGTACTTGTGCTTTCGAGCCACGACCACGCCGGGCAGATCGGCGACCATCGCGACCACGTCCTCCACGTCCACGGTGGCGGCGATGTTCACGCCGCATTCACAGACGTAGACGCCAATGCGCGGTTCTTCCATAACGTAGACTCCTTACGTTGTTGCTGCCTGCGCTATTCTCTCCAGTACGGACTCTGCCGGCACAACATGCCGCTTAAGGAGCAGCTCATCCGCTGACAGCCCGAATGCCAAACCCATGAGTTGAGGCAGGAACAGAATCGGAATGTCCAGCTCCTGTCCCACGACCTGTGAGGCTTTTCCCTGATAGCTGTCCAGATTCATGTGGCACATAGGGCAGACGGCGGCGACGCAGTCGGCCGGGCTGCAGGCTTTCAGTACCTCGCCCACCATGTGATAGCCTACCTTCGGCTTGGTCATCATCAGCGACGTACCACAGCAGGCGGCTCCGCGGTTGTGGCGATGCACCGTAGCGCCAAGTGCCTCGATGACAGCGACCATCGATGTCGGCTTCTCGTTGTCATCGTAAGGGCTGTATGGGCGCACCGTCTGACAACCGTAGTAGGGGGCAACTGTCAGGCCCGTCAGGGGCTGTTCGACTCTTTGCGCAATCTCTTCCGGGGTGAAATCAACAGCCAGAACGTCCATCAAGTGGCGAGTGGTTACCGTGTTGCGGAGCGCCAGCCCCTCGACCTCCAGGGCCTCGTTCACCGTCTTCAGCAACGAAGGGTCCTGGTCAAGCGCCCGGGATGTTCGTCGGAAGTTGGTGTAGCAGGCACTGCAGACCGCGATCATGTCCAAGGGGGCCCGCGTGGCCCCATCATCTGCGGCCTGCTCGGCCAGCGCCAGATTCCGGGCCGGCAGTGTCACTCCCAGAAGGTCGCTCTGCACTGAAGCGGCGCTGGCCCCGCAGCACGTCCAGTCGACCAACTCTTCGATCTCCGCACCCAACGCCTCCAACACCTTCACCGTGGAGACCTTATACTCCAAAGCAGATCCTTCTGCAGAGCAGCCGGGGTAAAGGAGGTACTTCATGGTCGCGCCTCCAGTTCTGCCACACGCTCATACAGTCGAGCCAGTCTTCCGCGACCCCCTAGCTTGGGCACTTCTGGGTGCACTTTCCCCCGTGCCAGAAGCGTCAGCCCAAGTCCCGCGTAGTTGACAGCCCCGAGCGGATCGGCGATCAGCAGATAACGTGCCATGAACTCCATCTCCCGCATCCGTCCGTACCGACGAACCACGCCGTTGAAGATTTCGTAGAAGAGGGTGCTCTTGGGCCACTTCGCCGCGCCCTCTTTCACCGCTCTCTCCTTCAGGCGTGTGATCGTATCCGTGAGCGGGATGCCGCGAGGACAACGCACCTGGCACTGATAGCAGAGGCTACACAGCCACATGGCCTTGCTCTGCAGTACCTCCTCACTCAGTCCTAACTGCACCATGCGCCACATTCGGCGCGGGCTGAGGTCCATCGCTGGGGCAGCCGGGCACGAAGCAGTACAGGTACCGCATTGCACGCAGCGGCGAAGAAGCCCTCCCTCCGACGTGAGCTGATCCGCGAAGTCAGGATCGCGTTTCGCCTCAGTTAGGTTGAAGATGTCAGAACTGGTCAAAGGCCGTCTCCTCTCGCCGCCGTTCGGAATCCACGCCATCTGAGATGCTCGAGACATGAAGGGGGCGGATAAGTTAGATACACGTCTACCATTTTACCGGCGTCACCTATTCTGTCAACCCTGTGCTCGACTAGGGCCCGGACGTCAGGAGCCAGTCGACCGCTTTCTTCGATGGGCCATCCTGGTCTATCCTCGGCCGTGCACCCTGGCTTCCTCTCCGGGACGCCTCTGCGCGAGCCCGCGGCTCAGAGCATCAGCTAGGAGCCAGGCCTCGCGAGCCCTCGTCTATTGCGCTTCCGGGGGAACCGTCAGGCGGAACGGCCTACTTCTTCCAGCTCCCGCGCCAAGGGAGGAAGCTGACGTAGCGTCTCAGTGAATTCGCGCACCGTCTCGGCAAAGAGATTCCCCTCAGAAGAGGATACCCATTTGACGAGGAATCGCTCTTTCTCGATGCCCGTGAACTCGAGAAGGGCCTTGAGGACAGGCATGCGGCGAGCCGTGCGATGATTGCCCGTACTGTAGTGGCAGTCACCGATATGGCAGCCCAGCACCATCACACCATCTGCCCCTTCCCGAAACGTTCGGATGACCAGCTCCGGCGAAACGCGACCAGAGCACGGCACACGGATGACCTTCAGATTGGGCGGATACTTGAGCCTGCTCGAGCCAGCCAGATCTGCTCCGGCGTAGCTACACCAGTTGCAGAGGAATCCGATGATCTTGGGCTCATAGTTCTTCTCGTTCATAACGTACCCTATGCCATGTACAAGACGTGCACCCCGAGGGCCAGCCCCGCCCTCCTCCAGGTCTCAGGGCTACGCCGGGACGAGCTTCCGCTCGCGCTCAACCATTGCGCTCATCGCCCCCACCATCTCTGAAATGAGCTGGCGGTCGGTGAAGTGGCGCAGCATGATGGCCTTGGAGGGGCAGGTGCCGACGCAGGTGCCACAGCCTTTGCACAGCACCTCGATCACATGCGCCAATCGCTGATCCTCGAGCATCTCGATCGCCGTGTAGGGGCAGGTCTCTATGCACTGACCACAGCCTACGCACATCATCTCGTCCACGAAAGCCGTTGCGGCCTCGACCTCAACCTCTCCCCGCCGGATCAGGGAGAGCACCCTTGCTGCCGCCGCCGCGCCCTGCGCCACCGAATCAGGAATGTCTCGCGGGCCCTGCGCACAGCCGGCGATGAAAACGCCATCCGTCGTGGTGCCCACTGGGTCCAGTTTCGGGTGTCTCTCCTTGAACCAGCCCTCCTCATCACAGCTTATCCCGAAGAGGTTGGCCTGTTCTGGAGCATCGTCGCGGGGTTCAAGGCCCACACTTAGGATAACCATGTCGACCGGTATCCTGAGTTGCTCCGCCAATGCCCTGTCCTCCACGTACACCGCAAGCTTATCATCCTCTGGCAGGATCTCTGACGGACGCCCGTTGACAAAGATGGTACCTTCTCTTTGGAGCCGCTTGTAGAACGCCTCGTACGTCTTGCCACCCGTCCGCATATCGATGTAGCATTCGTAGATGCGGGCATCTGTCTTGTCGTGCACCAGATGAGCGAGCTTCAGCGAGTACATGCAACAGACTTCCGAGCAGTAGGCGTTGTAGTTCTCATCTCGGCTACCGACGCAGTGCACGATGGCGACAGTCTCTGGCTCTGTCTCTCCATCGCGAAGTACGACCCTTCCGTCAGTTGGGCCGGCCCCGCTGAGCATCCGCTCGACCTCCATGCTGGTGAACACGTTGGGGTAGCGGCCGTAGCCATATTGGGAGATGCGCTCGGCGTTGAAGGTGTCATAGCCCGTGGCCAATATGATGTTGCCAACTTCGACCTCCAGGATGGTATCCTCCTGAGTGAAGTCGACTGCGCCGGTGGGGCAGAGCTTGGCACAGGCGCCGCATCGCCCGTCTCGCTGGAAGTAGATGCAATGGTCCCTGTCGAGGATGGGGATGGCAGGAACCGCCTGATCGAAGGGACGATAGATTGCCTTTCTTTTGCCCAGGCCTACATTGAAAACCTCGTCCGGGACTTTGCTGGGGCATTTCTCCTCACACGTGCCGCAACCGGTGCACTTCTCCTCGATTACCGAGCGTGCCCGCTTGCGTATCCGGACGTTGAAGTTGCCCACATAGCCCGAGACCTCTTCCACCTCGCTGTACGTCAAGAGTGTGATGTTGGGATGCCGACCGGCATCCATCATTTTGGGGCCGAGTATTCACGCACTACAGTCGAGGGTGGGAAACGTCTCATCAAGCTGAGCCATATGACCACCAATGGCCGGCTCCCGCTCCACCAGATAGACCGGATAGTTGGCGTTCGCGAGCTCCAGCGCAGCCTGAATCCCTGTGATGCCTGCGCCAACCACCAGGGTTGCCGGCTCGACGGGAACCCGGTTCGCGCTGAGAGGTTGGTGGTGTCGCACCCTGAGGACGGCTGCTTCCACCAGCGCCTTCGCCTTCTCCGTTGCCTCCCCCGGGTCATCTGTGACCCACGAGCATTGCTCACGAATGTTGGCCATCTCAAAGTAGTAGGGATTGAGGCCACCCTCGGCCACAGCTCGCTGGAAGGTCGGTTCGTGCATGCGGGGCGTGCAGGATGCGACGACCACGCGGTCCAGTCCGTGGTCCCGGATGTCGTCCTTGATCATGTCTTGCCCCGAGCTGGAGCACATAAACTCATAGTCACGCGCCACCGCGACGTTAGGCAGATCTGCAGCCCATTCTGCCACGCCCGCCACATCCACGATCCCGGCGATGTTGCTCCCACAATGGCATATGTAGACACCAATTCTCATACCACTACCCCCTTCTTGTCCTGCTCAACCGGCCGGCGCGTGATGTGACCGATGGACGGAGACGAAGGCTCCTCCGCACGTCATTTGCCTGGCGAGCCTCCTCAGGTGCCAATCCGCCCCACTAAAGGATTCCCTCTAGGAATGTCGCCACGTCAATTTCCCAGAAGACTGGTCCGTCTGTGCAGACGAATGCCTCTCCTTGGTTGCACCGCCCGCATTTGCCGATGCCACAGTGCATGCGGGCCTCCAGGGTCGTCAGCGATTGATCGGGCTGGAAGCCCAGCTTCTGCAGCGTCAGGAAGACAAAATGGATCATGATAGGAGGTCCGCACGTGATGGCGACAGCCTCCTCCGGCGAGGGATCGACCTGCTCCAGCAGTTCGGTGATCAATCCAACGTTGCCGGCCCAGTCCTCGTCTGCCTCGTCGACCGTCACGTGGAACTCGGTGTCTGGAGCAGAGCGCCAATCGTCGAATTCGTCGGTGAAGACAAGAAGGTCAGGGCTCCGAGCGGCCCACAGAATGGTCAGATGACCGTAGTTCCCGCGGTTGTCCAAGATCGTGTGGATCACGGGGCGCAGCGGAGCTGCCCCAATCCCGCCGCCCAGAATGACGATGTCCCGCCCCGCGATCTCGTCCATTGGAAACCAGTTGCCTAGAGGGCCGCGCACGCCCACTGGATCCCCTGCCTCTAGATCGTGAAGCGTATTGGTCACGTGGCCCAGGGCATTGATGGCAAACTCCAGGGCCGACCCTCGGCCGGGCGTGGAGGTGATGCCAAATGGGGCTTCCCCTGCGCCGAAGGCAGATAGGAAAGCGAACTGTCCCGGTTTGTAGTCCTCGAAGGCCTTTTGTCCTTCCGGGTCGGTCAGCTCAACCTCGAACATCTTGATGCCAGTTGCCAGGTCCTCCACCCCGGTCAGTTGGCCCACGTAGGGACGCATCGGATTGGCCTCGCTCGCGGTCATGTGCCGCTCCTTTCTGCCACGTCCTTCATGACCTCGGTTATGTCGATGTCGACAGGACACGAAACGATACATCGTCCGCAACCCACGCAGCCTGTTGGGCCAAAATCCTCGGGGTAGTAGCAGAACTTGCAGAAGAACCGGTTGCGCAACCGATCTGGCTTGGTGGCACGCGGGTTGTGTCCCCCTGCTACCCGGCGATAGTTCGTGCTCGTGCAGGCATCCCACACACGGATGCGCTCGACGCGCGTTACGCCGGGACCCGTTTCGACCACCCTGTCTGTCACGTCGAAGCAGCGACAGGTCGGACAGACGTACGTGCAGATGCGACAGCTCAGGCAACGGTCCCCATGTCGACGCCACATACGATCCTTGAACAGGGAGCGCCATTCCGCTGGTGGGATCACCTGCACGGTGTCTTCGTCCTCAACAGCGGGTGGCGGAGCATCCGCTGGCTCTTCTCCCGGGAGATTCGCAAGAAGCTCAGCACCCTTCTCCGTCACCGCCTCCGCCATATAGCCGCCATCCACTTCCGACAGTAGTACGTCGAGGTGGCTCGAGTCGTCGGGCCCTCCGTCCAAGGAGGTGCAGAAGCAGCCGTCCCACATCTTGGGGCAGGCCAGCCCAACCAGGGTGGTGCGTTCCCGATGATGCTGGTAGACCCGATCCACGGGCTCTTCCTCCAAGAAGAGGGCATCGATCACGCTCATGCCGTGTGCATCGCACGGCCTCACGCCGAAGAGCACTTGCCTGCGCTCCGGCAATGGCTCCTCCAGTGCCACGTCCGTGCCCTCCTGCTTGATCCGCAAGATCACCTCGGTGTCCGGCAGGAGGTACTCCTTGGCAGATATCTCGGGCCGCGTGTACTCAATGACTATCTCATCACTCGACGTCACGGGCCGATAGAGGATGTGGCCGCCCACGTCGCGCGGAGCGATCAAGTCGACATCCTGAATCATCCCATCGAGCCAACTACGCAGCCCCTTCAGTGTCGCCAGCTTCATATCGGTGAACCTTCCTCGCCGAGTTCGAACAGGAGCGGTGTAGGCGCCTCCTCTCGACCGGCCCGATGGTCAAAGAGCTTGTCTATCTCCTTCACCAATCGACGGTTGAGGAGACTAAGAGGAAGCCCCATAGGACAGACTCGTTCGCATTCGTCGCACTCCACGCAGCGGCCGGCCAAATGAAGGGCCCGACCCAGGTGAAAAATGTGCTTCTGCGGCAGTTCGATGCCAATGTCCACCCACAGTCCGTCATCGCGCTCAAACATACACGTCGTGCAGTAGCAGCCGGGGCAGACCTGGCGGCACGCGTAGCAGCGGATGCAGCGGTCGAACTCGGCGAGCCAGAAGTCGAGCCGCTCTGAGAAATGCATCCCTTCGAACTTTTCCAGATCACCAAACGTGTCCTCGCCAGGCTCGACCTCTGGAAGCTCCCCAATCAGCACGTCGTAGATAACAGGCACCCGGTCTCCACACCGGGTGCACCGTGCGGCTGGCTCACCTGTTTCGCTGCGGAGGCCTTCGCAGGCCACTCCAATGACCGTGATCCGTTCCCGCTCGACCTGACCTTCCGCCAGAAGGACGTTGAGGGCACGGCTGTCGCAGGGCTTGACGACAATTGCTACGCTCGGAGGAGCTTCGCCTCGTTTCTGCGGCTTCTTCTTGTCGTGCAGGAACGTCACCAGGTTGTGGACACAAGCGTCGCTCCAGATCAGCCGCTCGACGTCCTTCGGTTCGTAGACAATGGACGGCCGAACGCCGCCCCCAGGGCTGGCTTCGTAGCCGATGACGCAGCTTACCTGACCGCCTTCGAGGACTTGACGGGCGTAGTCTCGGAGCTCACGGCTCAGTCCTTCATCGATCGGCACGTTTTCCACTCCTCTCCACCTGGCTCCCCCCTTGACGTGACGAGCGCGTTCGACTCGCTGATCGCACAAGTACTCGGCTCCTCCGTCACAGACCCCTTCTGCGATGCCGATCCTGGCGCAAGCATGTGCAGAATGGCAGAGCGGCTCACTGCCACCTCGGACAGAGCGCCAAGATATTTTGATGAAACCCGTCTTTTATATTATACTACTCTAAGCAGGCCTAGGAAAGTCAACGGTCACGCGCCGCCTTGGTAGACGGGGAGTGTTACGACAAACGTGGTACCATCCCCCACCTCGCTGTCCACGTCGATATGCCCACCATACTGATCGACCAGGTCCTTCACGATGGCAAGCCCTAATCCAGTCCCTACTTCTTCCACCTTCTTGGCGTTAGGGGCGCGATAGAATTCGTCAAACACGTGCGCCATTGCCTTCTCGGGGATACCGATGCCTGTATCGGAGACCTCAACCCGCACTGTATCTTCCTCTAGGCTCATCACGACATCTACCCTGCCCCCCGCTGGTGTATACTTCACGGCATTTTCCACGAGGTTGACGAAGATGCGATCCAGCCCCTCCTCTGTGCCCAGGACAACTAGCTCGTCGCAGCAAGGCTCTAGCGTCAGATCGACGCCCTTCTCCTCGGCTCTAGGCTGGATCAACAACACCGCCCTGCCGACCGAGGAGTTTACGGCTACGGGGTTCTCTCCTTCGGCCAGTTCCGGAGATTTACCGGCCGCGAGGTCGAGCAGGTCATTGACGAGGCTCTCTAGGAAGTCCAGCCGCCGGCTGATGCGCCCAAACATGTCGCGTTGTGCCTCAGTCAACTCTCCCGCGTATCCCTTGACCACGTTACGCACAAGTGACTGGGCGACGGTGATCGGGGAGCGAAGCTCGTGGGTGGCGACGCGGATGAAGCGCCCCCGACTCGCCTCCCGCTCTTCCAGTCGCTTGTAGGCCCGAGTCACGGCGATGGCCTCTGCTCCCAAGTCGACAAGGGAGCGCAACAACTCGCTCTCCCTCTGCCCGAAGCAGTGTGGCTCGGCAGCGTACACGTGAAGCGTGCCCAGCGAATCCTCCCCGTGCGTCAGGGGAACACACAAAACCGAGCAGAAATCCTCCGGTACCCCTCCGCCCTGCAGGTCTCTCTCGGGCTGATCGAGGATGATCGTCTCCCCGCTCAGTGCCCTCTCGTCCAGGGCGCTCTGGCTTACGGTCACCGACCCTTCCGGTCGCACAGACTCAGGGAACCCCACGCTCGCTGCGACACTCAATTCCTTGCCCTGTTCATCCAACAGGCGAACCATGGCTGCGTCCGCCTGGAGATTCCGCTTGGCCCCCTCCACGAGATGGGCCAGAATCTGCTTCAGTTCCACCGTGTACCCCGACCCGGTCCCCCTGGCTCTCAACTTCGCCCTACCCAGAGGGATGGTTGTCAGATCGGGTAGACCTACTCCGGCGTCTCGCCGACGAGCGCGTCAACCTTCTCCAGCAGCTCATCTGGGTCAACGGGCTTGTCCACGAAATCATCTACCGGAAGGTACGCCTCATCAGGACCGAAGCGCAAGGATGTCGTCGTATGGATCGCCGTGAGAATCAGGATGGGGATGTCTCGATACTGAGCATACTCAGACTTCTCATCAGGGTTCCGCAGCTTGAGGGAGACCTGGAACCCGGCCGTGGTCGTCTCCATCATCACGTCCAGGATGATCAGATCTGGCTCGATCTCCTTGATTTTCTCCAGACCCTCCTCCCCCGTCGTAGCCGTGAATACCTCGTACCCACGAGCCTCGAGCGGCATCCGAAGCGCTGCCAGCATGTCGGGATCATCCTCAATTGCTAGAATCTTGGGCATTGTCATCTCCTTCTATCTCCTGCAGTACGGCATCGGTCAAGGCCGCGAGCGAGGTTGCGACGGCCGGACTAAGTCCCTCGTGCCAGCCAATCGCCTCCGGCTGCACTCCAAAGATCACAATCTCCGGCAACTCCAGATCCAGAGCATCGGCCAACATCAGCACCTCGCTCAGGCCCGCGTGGTGTAGCGAAAGCGCATTGGACGCTCCCGCCAGTCGAACCTGATCCGGCGTAAAGCGAACGTACTCGCCTGGCTCCCGCCCCACGTCGGCAGCGTCCACGATCACGACACGCCTCCGTTCTTCCAAGAGGCGAATCAGATCGAGGCCTCCCGTTCCTCCGTCAAGCGCCGTGACTCCCTCGGGCAAGCAGCGCCGTTTCAGCCCCTCCACCAGACGAGGCCCGACGCCGTCGTCGCCGCGCAAGGGGTTGCCAAGCCCGAGGATGAGCGTCGAAGGGCGCATTCCAGATCCTAGACGAACTCGACGTCCAAGTAGTGAGCCGAGCACGAGATGCAGGGGTCGTAGGCTCGCACTAGCATCTCCAGCAAGAGCTGGACCTCTTCCTGTGGCCTGTCAATGACCTGGGGAACAAGTTCCTGCATATCGTGGTTGAGGTTCGCCATATTCTGGTTCGTGGGGATAATGCAGTTTGCCTCGGTGCAGACCCCCTCGTCATTGTACACGTAGTGATGGAAGAGAATGCCACGCGGCACGTCGCAGGACGCGATGCCCTCGCCCCCCCCTGCGTCTACCACAGCCGGCTCCTCGGGCTCGACGCCTCGTTCAAGCAATTCATCGATCAGCTCAATGCCATCCTCAACGCAGTGAACCATCTCTACCACCTGGGCCCCACTGTTGAGGAACGGGTTGGTGACCATCGGCTCCATGCCCAGCTTTGCCGCAGCATCCTTGGCCCTTGGATGGAGCTGATCGAAGTTGTTGTTGAATCGAGCCAGTGCCCCGACCATGTATGACTCTCGATTGTGGTGCGTCCATTTGGCCGTGGAGAAAGGAACGAGTTCTTCGTTCGTCACCTTCTTATAGTCCGCTACGGGGTAGGTGAACCCGTCGGATGACTTGATCGTGCCGCCGACAAACGCGTACTCATCGTCCTTGGTCAAGGAGACGTACTCTGTCTCCCGCTCGAAGTCAGGCCAGTCGAGGGTAGAGAAAACCTCCACCGTCGCGTCCATATCGGCACGAGCGTCGACTAGCCGATCGCGCATGGCGCGGAGCTCGTCCTCCATCGGTGTGTGTGTGAAGCCCCCTACCACCAGGGCGCACGGATGCGTGTGTCGACCACCGATCATGGCGCACAGATCCCCGGAGAGTTTCTTGATTTTCAGCGCGCGCTCCACAACGTCCCGGTGAGTGTCGACCAGGGGAATGACGGACCCAACCCCGAGGAAGTCCGGAGCTACCAGATAGTAGGTGTGTAGCACGTGGCTATCGATGATCTCACCATGGAAGTTGAGCTGCCGCAGGAGCTTCGCCTGCTCAGTGAGCTCGACCCCCAGCGCCTTCTCGGTGGCCATAGCGCTGGTGGTCGAATGGCCGACGGCACAGATGCCACAGATGCGCGAGGTGATGTGATTGACCTCGTAGTACGGTCGACCACGTACAAAGGCCTCGAAGAAGCGGGGTGCCTCGACAACCTCAAAGCGGCACTCCTTGACCTCGCCGTTGCTGGTGTCCACGACAATGTTGCCGTGCCCCTCCACGCGAGTGACGTGATGTACCTTGATGTTCATACTGTTACTTCTCCTCCCGTTCAAACGTCTGCTCCTTCAACATCCGATCAGCGTTGAACATCGTGAAGCGAGACATAATCTCCTCCACCGTCAGGCCAGCCTCATCAAGGGCCTCCTGCATTGCGTTTTCATTCGGATGCGGGATCAAACCTCGACAGCCTTCACAGCCATCTCCGTAGGTAGGGCAGATGGCATCGCAGCCAGCCCTGGTGACTGGCCCCAAACAGAACTTGCCGACGTGGAATAAGCAGACGTTTTCCTTCAGCTTGCACTCGACACAGACAGGATAATCGGGGATACCCGGCTTCTTGCCCAGGAGGAGGTTCTTCACCACTCTGGCGAACTCCTCTCGATCGATGGGGCAGCCTGGTATGACCGCGTCGATCTCAATCACATCACTGATCGGCCGAGCAGGATAGGTCTCGTACCAGTCGGCCTTGTCGCCGTACACATACTCCCGCACCTCATCGAGGGGATGAAGGTTCTTCAGGGAGTTGACGCACCCTGTGTGGGCGCATGCTCCCAGCGCGACAACGAGAGCTGCCTGCTGGCGAATCCCGAATAGACGCTCCTCGTCTGACCTGCGGGTGCACGAACCTTCGACGAAGGCGATCTGATAGTCCTCGCCCTTCTCTGTCATGGCCTCGCGGAATTGGACAATCTCCACGGCGTCGAGCAAGTCCAGATGGGTCTGCAGGGAGTCGACGACTGTCAACTGGCACCCCTCGCAGCTGGCAAAGTCGAAGAAAGCGACCTTTGGCTTTCCGTTGTTGCTACTCATTAGAATGCCTCCTCAAAGCCCTTGACCTTGGCGTAGTTGAACACCGGGCCTTCCTGGCAGCAGTAGAGGCTGTTGATCTGGCAATGACCGCACTTCCCCACGCCGCACTTCATCCGCCGCTCCAGCGACAGGTAGATCTGAGTCTCTGGAATACCCTTGCCAAGCATCTCCATGAGTACGAAGCGATACATGATCGGCGGCCCACAGGTGACAGCCACAGTGTTGCGTGCGTTGATGGTCACCTCTGGGAAAAGGGTGGTGATGACGCCCACGTGACCGTCCCACGTCTCGTCCCCTCGGTCCACGGTCACCAAGCACTCGACGTCGTCTCGCTCCACCCATTCGTTCACTTCGTCGACGAAGAGTAGCTCTTCCGGCCGCTTGGCGCCGTAGAGGATCATCACCCGACCAAAGGAACCGCGCTCATCAATCACTTGGTTAATCAGCGAACGAAGCGGGGCCAGACCTAAGCCTCCGGGAGCGAAGAGCACATCCTTGCCTCGCATCCTCTCGATCGGGAAGCCGCTACCAAAGGGACCTCGCAGCCCCACTTTGTCACCTGACTCCAATCGATGAAGCGCGCCGGTCAGATCCCCCACTTGCCGGACACAGAGCTCAAACTGTCCGTTCGATCGGCTGGGCGATGACGTGATAGAGATAGGTGCCTCGCCCACGCCAAGCACCGAGACCATCATGAATTGTCCCGGCTGGTGTCCGAGTTCGCCGTTGGGCGACTCAAGCGTGAACAGTTTCTCCAGTGCAGTCACCTGTTCGACGTCGATCACCCGAGCCAATTGTGGCATATAGATGCTCGTCCTGTTCTCCTTCGAGGTAGATGTCGTCATCGTCCACTCCCCCCTACAGCTGTCTCGTGGATCGTGTTGAAGCCGTCGACGATGTTGATGTGAACCACGCAAGTGCGGATGCAGCGCCCACAACCCACGCAGCCCAACTCGCCGAATTTCTCGTAGAGATACTTGCCCTTGCGCATGAAGCGATGACGCTGACGGGCTGAGCGGGCCTCGCGGAAGTTCTCACCCCCAGCGACGCGGGCGAACTCGTCGAGCTGACAGGAGTCCCAACATCGCAGCCGCACGCCTTCGGAGAGTGCGAAGTTGACCTCGTCAACCACGTCGAAACAGTAGCACGTGGGGCAGACGTTGGTGCAAGACCCACAGGCGAAGCAGCGTTCTCCCAGCTCCTCCCAGAGCGGATGGTTTTGAGCCATACTCAGTAAGCCGGGTAGCTCCGCCGAATCGAAGTCCAAGCGGTAGCTGAAGCGGGGCCACTTGGCGCCCAGGACCTCGTTCAGCCGCTGCACATCGGCCTCCGTCGCTGCGCTGGTCGTCGCATACCGCGACAGAAGGGCCTCGCCCTTCTCGCTGCCCACATCAACGGCATAGGCTGCCCCGAGGTCAGTTAGGTGGATGTCGTACCCTTCTTCTGCCGTCAGCGTTCCCATGTCCTTGCAGAACGAGTTCTCGTCACACGGTTCGAGACACTCCATACTGACGAGAACGGACTGTTCCCGCCTCTCAAGATAGTGCACGTCAGGGTAATCCTCGGTGAAAGCCGCGTCCATCAGCCGGATGGCACGAAGGTCACACGTATGTAACCCAAATAGGATCGTCGGCCTAGCCTCGACAACGGCGTTCACTCGGGACTCGTCCCCCGTCCTGAAGGCAGCCAACCGTTCCCAGGTCCGGTGCAGCATCTTCTTAGCCGGCGGCAGGATGGTCGTGTCGTAGTCAAGCCGTAGCTGACTGGGATCAGTAATGGGCTCGAAGGCGAACTTGGGGCCCTTCGCACGCGGGCCGATGACTTGATAGTCAGCCATCAGACCGTTGACCAGTGGGGCGAGCGCCCCTTTGTCCAGAATCTTCAGACTCATAGTCGTCTCCTTGGGTTACTGTCGTTGAGCTTGATCCTCGTTCTCATTCTGATAGACAATGATCTTCAAGCGGGTGCCGACACCGACGGTCGAGTCCAACTCCATCTCGTCGGCACACGCCTGGATGTTCGGCAACCCCATCCCAGCGCCAAATCCCATCTCGCGGACCCACTCTGGCGCGGTTGAGAAGCCAGGCTGCAGAGCTTGCTCCGGATCCTCAATCCCTGGGCCCTTGTCCAAAGCCTCGATCTTGATCTGATGGGGCTCCACCTCAGCGACGATTTCGCCTCCTTCGCTCCAAAGCACGATGTTCATCTCCGCCTCGTACGTGGCGATGGCAATCCGGCGAATGACCTGAGGATGTATGCCGAGCCGGCTCAGCGTTCTCTTAAGCCCACTGGAGGCCTCTCCCGCGCGCGAGAAATCCTTGGCCGCCACGCGGTAGCCGAACACGAGAGCGATCTTGTCCGCGATGATATCCTCGAAGATATGGCTGGCGCGGTAGCGGTGGATCTCCTCCTCGTGGTAGTCCACCTCCAATCTCTTGAGCATCGCCCGGACGATGTCACCCTGCGTGATGATCCCAACCAGCCCCTTGTCCCGGTCAATGACCGGAAAGCGACCATAGCTCAGATCGCTGAACTTGCCCACAGCGTGGACGAGAGGTTCGTCCGCGTAGATGGTCACCGGGTCGGGCGTCATCTTCTCCGCCACCGTGGCCCTCATCTCGCCCTCGGCCAGGGCTTTGATCAGGTCCTCCACGCTAATGATCCCGATCAGATCGCCATTCTCCACGACCGGTGTTCCAGAGATGCGCTTGGTGCGCAACACCTCGCGGATTTCGCTCATAGTGGCCTCCGGGGATACGGTGACTACGTCGCTGGTCATAGCCTCCTTCACCCTGAGCTCGTAGGCCAATTCCTGGAGTTTGGTAATCTCTTTCGGGATCTCTTGGGTCACTGCCTCCGCCTTCTATTCAGCAAGTGGTGGGGCCGTTTAGTGAGCAGCCAGGGAACTGGCTCAGTGTCTGCCAATCTGGGACTTGCTCTTTGCCGGCAGGAGTCTACTCGGTCGTGCCTATCTCCTCGAACGCCTCGCGCCAGCGGTGCAGGGTGAGCTGGAATAGGCCACAGCTCCTTAGGCCCTTCTCATAGAGGCGCCCGCACGTCTCAAACATTGTGTACTTGGAGGCCAATAGAGGAACCTCCTTCTCCTTCGCCAGGGCGATGGTCTCCGGGGGCGGGAGCTTTCCGCGCACAAAGACGATAGCCTTGATGCCAGCCATCTCGGCCGTCCGCACCACCTGCGGATTGGTCAGCCCAGACATAAGCAAGGTACCCTCATGCGTGAACGCCAGGACATCGCTCATCAGATCCGCGCCGCACCCCATCTGGATCTCCTGATCCAGATCTACGTCGTCAGAGATCACCTTACCCTCTATGATATCCAAGACCTCACGTAGTTTCATCCT
>JASFVD010000005.1:0-20811 GCA_050050015.1 Anaerolineae bacterium
ATGGACATAGGTTTTGCCGGACGCCTGGATCGCCCGCTTGATATCTCCGCGTTGATCGGGCGCCTGGTCGAGGCCCTGGGAAGGCCTCCTATTCGCGTGCTCGACTATGGTCCGGAGACGATCGAACGAGTGGCGTGCGTCTCCGGAGAAGCCGCCTCAATGATGGATCAGGTGGCAGACGCGGGTCTCGATGCCTATGTCACCGGCGAGACGAGCCATACCTTCTTCCATCAAGCTGTCGAGCGCGAGCTCAACGTGCTGTTCGCCGGGCACTACGCCACCGAGACGCTGGGAGTGAAGGCCCTGGGACGGCACGTCGAGGAGCATTTCGGTCTGGACACAGTCTTTCTCGACATTCCGACCGGCATGTAGGCGATTGCTGAAGCAGGTCTGCCGTGCTATGATAGACTTGCTGCAGTTGCTAGCGCAAGGAGGTGGAGCGAATCGATCTTTCCCCGAAGGTTCCTGCACACGAGTTGCCGGACTTTCCGATAGATACTTCAACAGGAGGTGAAGAATGCGAAAACGATTGTGGCACGTTATGGGTATCCTGGTCGTCGCAGCGCTGATTCTGACCGCTTGCGGTCAGCCCGCCACACCTGAGCCGACTGAGGTTCCAGCTGAGGAGCCGACCGAGGCCCCGGCAGAGGAGCCGACTGCGGAGACGGAACTCCCCGTCAAGGCGGCGTTTGTCTACATCGGCCCCCCGGGTGACCTGGGCTGGACCTACGAGCACGACCGCGGGCGTAAGATGCTGGAAGAGGAGCTGGGCGACGACGTCGAAACCACGTACATTGAGGATGTACCTGAAGGGCCCGATGCATCCCGCGTCATCCGCCAGTACGCCCAGGAGGGATGGGACGTTATCTTCACTACCTCGTTTGGCTACATGGAGCCGACGCACGAGGTGGCGCAGGAGTTTCCCGACATCATCTTCGAGCACTGCTCGGGCTACATGACCCGCGAGAACATGGCGACCTACTTCGGTAGGATCTATCAGCCACGCTATCTGTCAGGGATCGTGGCCGGAGAAATGACGGACAGCAATGTCATCGGGTACGTCGCCGCATTCCCCATCCCCGAGGTCATCCGAGGTATCAACGCTTTCACACTCGGGGTTCGATCGGTCAACTCGGACGCTGAGGTCCGCGTGGTCTGGACGAACACGTGGTACGATCCCGTGGTCGAGCGCGAGGCGGCCGAAGCGCTCCTCGACGAAGGCGCGGACATCATCGCTCAGCACCAGGACACGACCGAGCCGCAGAAAGCCGCCGCGGAGCGCGACGCTCTCAGCATCGGCTATGATTCGGACATGCGTGAGTTTGTGGGCGACACGGTCCTGACGAGCCCACAGTGGAACTGGGGCACCTACTACGTCGACACGGTCCAGGCTGTCGTAGATGGCACGTGGGAGTCTCACCAGTTCTGGGGAGGCTTGGAGACTGGCGTCGTGAGGTTGGCCGAGATGAGCCCGCTGGTGCCAGACGACGTCCGCGAACAGGTTGACGTGGAGAGAGAGAGGATCACGGGGACCGAGTGGGACGTCTTCTGCGGGCCCATCAACAATCAGGACGGAGAAGAAGCCGTCGCTGACGGCGAATGCATGTCCGATGAGGACATGCTCAACATGGACTGGTTCGTTGAGGGCGTGATCGGCGAAATTCAGGAGTAGGCAGAGCCCAACGAGTAGACCCTTGGGGCTTGCGCGAGACGTGCGACCGAGACTGAGTCCGGTCGAGCAAGTCCTAAGGGTCTTTGTACTGAGAGTGACAACCGATGAGCGAAAGCAAAGCTCCGGAGCCCATCCTCCGTATGGTGGGCATCACAAAGCGTTTCCCTGGCGTTCTGGCGAACGACCAGGTTGATCTGGAGCTTCACGAGGGCGAGGTGCTGGCACTGCTCGGCGAGAACGGCGCCGGGAAGTCGACCCTGATGAACGTGCTGTGTGGCCTCTATCGCCCTGATGAGGGAGCTATCCTGGTCCGTGGTGACCGCGTCGATATCCAGTCTCCTCGAGACGCCTATGATTTGGGTATCGGCATGGTGCATCAGAACTTCATGCTCGTAGAGACCATGACAGTGGCAGAGAATGTCGTCCTTGGCTTGCAGGGGCTCCCTTTCCAGCCAGACTTGCGGCGTGTCAGGCGACGTCTGGAGGAGCTGGGCGAACGATACGGCCTGAAGGTCGATCCCGACGCCTACATCTGGCAACTGTCGGTGGGGGAGCAGCAGCGTGTAGAGATCTTGAAGCTACTGTATCGAGATGTGGACATCCTCATACTGGATGAGCCCACGGCCGTGCTGACACCGCAGGAGGTCGACGACCTGGTCGAGGTCCTGCGGCGCGTCGTGAAGGAGAGCAAGGCCGCCACTTTCATCACTCACAAGCTCAGAGAGGTCATGATGTTCTCGGACCGGGTGACCGTGCTTCGCGGAGGCGAGAATGTGGCCACGCGACTGACGTCACAGACCTCACCGGAGGAGCTGGCACAGCTGATGGTGGGTCGTGAGGTCCTCTTCCAGCTGGAGAGGACGGCGTGCGAGGTAGGTGCACCTGTCCTGGAGATCGACAACCTTGAGGCAATGAACGACAAGGGGCTGCCCGCGTTGCGCGGGGCCTCGCTTACGGTCCGCGCTGGTGAGATCGTGGGCATTGCGGGCGTGGCTGGGAACGGGCAACGAGAGCTGGCGGAGGTCATCACGGGCCTTCGTAATGCCGTTGGGGGCGAGGTGCACGTCAACCAGACGTGCTCTACGAATTGCTCCCCCTTGCAGGCGATTAGGGCCGGTGTTAGCCACGTTCCAGAGGATCGGGTGGGGATGGGACTGGTCGGTGACATGTCTGTTGCCGAGAATCTGGCCCTCAAGGCATACCGCACGCCTGAGCTCTCCCGTGGCCCTGTCCTCTTCCCCAAAGGAATGAGACAGTTCGCTGAGAATCTGATCGATGGGTTCGATATTGCCACGCCTGGACCTGAGACGCGCGTTAAGTTCCTCTCTGGGGGCAATCTCCAGAAGGCCATCCTGGCTCGTGAGCTGACAGCTTGCGAGGGTTTGCTCGTGGCCGTGCACCCCACGCGTGGCCTCGACGTCGGAGCTACAGAGTCGGTGCGCGAGCTTCTGCTGCGGCAGCGTGACGAAGGGATAGCCGTACTGCTGATATCGGAGGATCTGGACGAGCTACTGGAGATTTCCGATAGGATCGCCGTGATGTACGAGGGACAGATCGTGGGGATTGTCCCGACGGAGGAGGCTGAGGTCGACACCATAGGGCTGATGATGGCTGGGGAGCTGCCGCAAGAGGAAGGAGCCACAAGGTGAGACTTGTGTTCGAGAAGCGTCAGGATGTCTCTCGCTCCATCCGAGTGCTGGTTCCTGTCCTATCGCTCGTTTTCGCACTTGTCTTTGGTGCTTTCCTTCTGCTCCTATCGGGTGTCGATCCTCTCGCGGCCTACGCCGCGATGGCTGAAGGGGCGTTTGGCGATGCCCACGCTTTGGCGGAGACAATGGTCAAGGCGATCCCGCTGATGCTCACCGGCCTGGGCGTCTCCATCGCTTTCCGCATGCTGTTCTGGAACATCGGGGCGGAGGGGCAGCTGGCGATGGGTGGCCTAGCGGCGACGGGGGTTGCGCTCTACGCATCTCATGCTCTCCCTGGATGGTCGGTTGTTCCTTCCGCGATCTTGCTCGGGATGTTGGCTGGGGCGCTGTGGGCGGCCATTCCTGCGATACTTCGCGCCTATCTCCAGGTCAATGAGACTATCACCACGCTGATGATGAACTATATAGCCATCCTACTGGTCTCACACGTGTACCACGGGCCGTGGCGCGATCCCGAGGGATACGGCTTCCCGGGCACAGCGAGATTCCCGGAAGTGGCGTGGTTACCTCGTCTCTATGGTCGTGCGCATGCCGGTCTGTTCCTTGCCCTGATTGCGGCTGGAGTCCTTTGGGTTGTGCTTCAGCGGACGAAGTGGGGATTCGAGCTACGCATCACTGGCCAGAATCCCCGAGCGGCGCGCTACATAGGGATCAACATTCCCCGGCTCATCGTCACTGCTATGTTGGCATCGGGGGCTCTCTGTGGGCTGGCTGGCGCCTGCGAGGTCTCTGGTGTGATGCGGCGTCTCCAGCAGGGACTCACAGTGGGCTACGGTTACACAGCGATCATTGTCGCCTGGATGAGCCAACTGAACCCGTGGGGTGTACTACTCGTCGCTTTCCTGTTGGCGGGGCTCCTCGTCGGCGGTGATCAGATTCAGATGGCCATGGGGCTGCCGGCAGCGATGGGCCTTGTTCTCCAAGGAGCCCTGCTCTTTCCTATGCTGGGCGGATCGCTATTCGCGGAATACCGGCTACGGATCGTGCGTGGTGGGGCTCGGGAAGCTGCATTGAAGAGGGAATCTCTGGCGAAGGAGGCTGAGTAGCGTGCAAGCTGTGAACCTATCTTTGTTGACCTCCATTCTTACCATCACCCTTCGCGCCGGAACCTCGCTCCTGTACGCTACTGTTGGCGAAATATACGCTGAACGATCGGGTATCCTCAACCTCGGAGTGGAGGGCATGATGATGGTTGGGGCGGTGTCGGCGTTTGCGACGGCCTATCATACTGGCAATCTGGTGCTCGGCATAGCTACTGCTTTGATTGCCGGGGCATTGCTGGCGTCCGTCCACGCGTTTCTTTCTATCTCCCTGCGCGCCAATCAAGTCGTAAGCGGGTTGACCCTGACACTGTTTGGCACGGGGTTGGCAAGCTTCCTGGGACAGCGTCTTGGTCCGGGGGGCACGCGCCTGGTCGGGCTTGTAGGCCCGAGCCTGGCTCGACTCCCGATCCCGGTGCTCTCGGATCTTCCCGTCGTCGGACCCTCCCTCTTCGATCAGGATGTCCTCACCTATGGCCTCTACGCGCTGGTGCCCGTGGCTTGGTGGTTTCTCTACAAGACGCGCCCTGGTCTCTACATGCGGTCAGTGGGAGAGAATCCTCAGACTGCTGACGCCATGGGCATTCGGGTCGGCGCGAACCGCTATCTCTACACGATAGTCGGGGGGGCGCTGGCTGGCCTAGGAGGCGCTCACTTGTCCCTCGCGTACACGAAGGGCTGGACGGAGAACATCACAGGAGGGCGAGGGTGGATCGCCGTGGCCTTGGTCATCTTTGCCATGTGGGATCCTCTGCGGGCTGTCATCGGAGCGGGACTCTTCGGGGGCATCAACGCTGTCCAATTCCGCATGCAGGCCGCTGGTACGACCATCCCGGCGGCACTGCTCAACATGCTCCCCTACATCGCTACGATACTGGTGCTCGTCGTCATCACATGGTGGGAGACGCTGCGCAAACGCATTGGCGCGCCGGCTGCGCTGGGAGTGTCTTACGCACGTGAGGAAAAGGGGTAGCACGGCATCCCAGTCGACCCCGGTGAACCTGCCAGGTGAAAGGCCTTACGAGGGAAAGGGTTTCCATGTCTGACGTGATGCGACCTCAACCGTTTGGTGTCCTACTTGATCGGATTGTGACGGAACTGGAAGTGAGCGAATCCCTTTTCGGGATCCATCGCTCGCTTTTTCACGAGCCGAGGCAAGACAGCCCTTACGCCACGGAGATGTTCGGCCATCGGCTGGCGACGCCTATTGGCCCTGGGGCAGGGCCACACACCCAGCTTACGCAGAACATTCTCTCAGCTTGGTTGTCCGGCGGGCGGTTCATCGAGCTGAAGACCGTACAGATCATGGATGAGCTCGACGTTCCGCGTCCCTGTATCGACATGGCCGACGAAGGCTACAATGTAGAGTGGTCTCAGGAGCTGAAGCTGGAGCAGTCAGCAAGGGAATACATCAAGGCCTGGGTGCTGATCAACGTCCTCCGTCGACTCCTGGGCTTTGAGAAAACGAGTCAATTTGGCACGGTCTTCAACATGAGCGTGGGCTACAACCTGGAGGGCATCAAGAGCGAACCCATGACCCGCTTCATGGATCAGATGGAGGATGCCTCTGAGGAAGTGGAAAGACTCCGGGCTGTCTTGACGAAGGACTATCCACAGTTCAGTGACATTGATATACCGGTCTGGATGGTCAACAGTGTGACGCTGTCGACGATGCACGGCTGCCCACCGGATGAGATCGAGCAGATCAGCCGCTACCTGATGGAGGAGCGCGACCTGCACACGTTTGTGAAGCTGAATCCCACGCTCCTGGGCAAGGCTCAGGTGATGGAGATTCTTCACGACCATCTGGGCTTCACGGACATTCGTATTCCCGATGAGGTCTTCGAGCACGATCTCCAGTACGATCGGGCCGTCGCCCTGATCCGTTCACTGAAGCAGGTGGCCGAGGAGCGCGGGCTGACCTTCGGGGTCAAGCTCAGCAATACGCTCGCTATGGCGAATCACCGTGATGTCCTACCGGGCGACGAGATGTACATGTCTGGCCGCGCCCTTTATCCGATCACGATGACCCTCTTCCGTGCGCTGGCGGAGGAGTTCACCGGAGATTCCGCGAGTGGCTCAGGGCAGGGCCTGGACGTCTCGTACTCGGCCGGGGCCGATGCACTGAATGTCACATCGGTCCTCTCCTGTGGCGCTCTGCCTGTCACCGCGGTCTCCGATCTCCTGAAGCCGGGCGGCTACTCGCGCTTTCTGCAGTATTTGGAGAATCTGGAGCAAGATATGCGGGAGGCTGACGTCACGTCCCTGGAGCAGCTCTCCGAGCATCGTCTGGTCAGTCTCAAGCAAGAGGCCTCGCGGGCCCTTGAACAGGAGCGGTACAAGAAGAGCTATCATCCCTACAGCTTGCCCAAGGTAGACTCGGGGCTCGATCTCTTCGATTGCGTGGCTGCCCCGTGTCGGGAGCAGTGTGCGGTTCTCCAGGACGTGCCCGAGTATGCCTGGCTGATCGCGCAAGGGGACTACGACCGAGCCCTGGAGGTCATTCTCTATCGCAACCCTCTCCCCAACGTGACCGGATACGTCTGCGATCACCTCTGTCAGACGCGGTGTACGCGAAGCAACTACGATGAGCCGGTCGCCATCCGGGCTTTGAAGCGTTTTGCGGCCGAGAAGGGGTCGGTCGCGCTGGAGCCAGCCGAACGGACGGGTCGGACCGCGGCCATCGTGGGCGCCGGACCATCTGGACTGGCTGCGGCATACTTCCTGGCCCTCAGCGGTGTCAAGCCTGTCATCTACGAGGCCCGGGACCGGGCCGGGGGCATGCTGGCTATCGCAGCTGACTTCCGACTGCCCGATGGTGTGGTGCGACAGGATGTCGACCGTATCAAGGAGCTAGGGGCGGATCTCCATCTCTCTCATCGCATCGCCAATCCCCCGGAGGCACTCCTGGATGAGGGCTTCGATGCCGTCTACGTGGCCTGCGGGTACCAGAAAGACGCTCACTTGGGCATTGGGGGGGAGGATGCCGAAGGCGTCTACCATGCCTTGGACCTACTAGAGCGCGTGAGCCGAGGAGAAGATGTCCCGCTGGGCGACCGTGTTCTCGTCGTCGGTGGCGGCAACACGGCCATGGACGCCGGGCGCACCGCCAGGCGTCTCACGGATGGATCCGTGACCATCGTCTATCGGCGGACCAAGTGGCAAATGCCGGCCGATGAGGAGGAGATTGAGGCGACGTTTGAAGAGGGCGTTGGTTTGGAGGAGTTGGCCTCACCTATCTCCGTTGTCCTAGAGGGAGATTGCGTCGCGGGTCTGACCTGCCAGCGAAATGAGCTGGGAGAACCAGGTCCCGACGGGCGTCGACGACCGGTGCCTATAGAAGGCCTGATACTCGATATTCCGGCGGACACGCTGATCGTGGCCATTGGCCAGCGGCCCGACGTCTCCTTCCTGGCAGGAAGCACCGTCCTCCTGGGACAGGCGGGGACTATTGACGTCGACCCGGAGACGGGGCGAGCCTCCGATCGCGAGATCTACGCGGGCGGCGACGCGGTGCGTGGGCCCGCCACGATCATAAAGGCCTGCGCCGACGGGCAGCGTGCCGCTGAGGCGATTTGCGAGCAACTGGGTGTCCCGTTCAGACGGCCCACCGTGCACCTGCCCAGTCTGTCCGACAGGGAGATCTTGGAGGTGAAAGGCGTGCGGGCACGGAGATGGGGTAGGCACGACCCGCCGAGGCTGGCTCCGGAGGCCCGGGAGGGGTCTGAGCTCGTGGAGCAGACGTTGCCAGAGAACGCGGCGTTGAGCGAGGCGCAGCGCTGTGTGCAGTGCTCCCAGCTCTGCGACAAATGCGTAGAGGTCTGCCCGAATCGTGCCAACTACACGTACACGACGCATCCCGTGGAGATGCAGGTGCCTTGGGTCGCCTGTCAGGATGGCGCGCTCCGTGTGGTGGGCCGCGAGACCTTCCACGTTTCCCAGGGGCGTCAGATCTTGCACGTCGAGGATTTCTGTAACGATTGCGGCAACTGCACGACCTTCTGTGTGCACACGGGGCGGCCGTTTGCCGACAAGCCTCGCCTGTTCCTGAACAGGGAGGACTACGAGCAGGCAGGGGACAACGCGTTCTACATCAGACGAGGCGAGCACGAGTGGACGATTTGCCGGCGCGAGGGTGGAGAGGAATCGCAGCTGACGCTGGAAGACGACGGAACGGGGATGGTCTTCGAGAATCGCCAGCTTTCTCTTGAGCTTGGCCCCGATTCGGCGGTAACGTCGATGAGGCTGAGAGAGCGCTTCGAGGGCACGTTCTCCCTGAAGCACGCGGCGGAGATGGTCGTGGTTCTGACAGGCGTGCTCGACTCGCTCCCCTTCTTGCTCGTCTAGCAGACTCAGGGTCGCAGGGCGCGTGGCAGAGGCCTCAGCCTCTCAGTTCGCGGGGCGGGACGGCCGTGTGCGATCTGTCCACCGCCTTGGCCCGCCAGAATGCCTCTTGGTATGCCTGGAAGCTCCCCTCCACGATGGCCTCATGAATCTCCCTGGCGATGGTCAACATGAGGTGAAGATTGTGAATCGTGATCAACTGATGGCCGAGGATCTCATCGGCCCAGTTCAGGTGCCGCACGTACGCCCGGCTGAAGTGCGAGCACGCATAACACGTGCAACCTGCCTCCAGTGGGCGCGGATCGTCCGCGAACTGAGCGTTACTGATGTTCAGGCGGCCGGTGCGCGTCAGCACGCCGCCGTTTCGTGCCATCCTAGTGGGTAGCACGCAGTCGAACATGTCCACGCCCCGAGCTGTGCACTCCACCAGATCCTGTGGCGTTCCCACGCCCATCAGGTAGCGCACTCTATCCTGTGGCAAGAGGCCATCTAGTAGCTCCAGGATAGCGTGCATTTGTTCCTTGGTCTCCCCTACGCTTAGGCCCCCAATGGCGTAGTGATCGAAGCCCAGGTCGGTCAAGAAGGCGGCAGAACGCTTCCGCAGGTCTGGAAAGATGCCGCCCTGAACGATGCCGAACAGCTCTTGATCGCGACGCGTCCTGGCGGCCTTGCACCGCTCGGCCCAGGCGTGGGTGCGGGCCATCGCTTCCTCGTTGTAGGACCGCCCAAACGGCTCCGCACACTCGTCAAGGCAGGTGATGAGATCTGCACCCAGGTTCTCCTGAATGGCGATGACGGACTCGGGTGTGAAACGTTGCTCGGAACCGTCAATGTGCGATCGGAACGTGACACCGTCGTCGTCCACGTCCCGGCGCTCGGCCAGGCTGAAGACTTGGTACCCGCCGGAGTCGGTCAGGATCGGCCCGTCCCAGCCCATGAATGCGTGGAGGCCTCCCAGTTCGGCGATCAGCTCATCTCCCGGACGGAGGTGGAGGTGATAGGCGTTGGCCAAGATCTGGGTGGCGCCCATATCTCGGAGGTTTCGAGGAGAGACCGCCTTGACTGTGGCATGGGTGCCCACGGGGCAGAAGACTGGTGTCGGAACATCCCCGTGGGGTGTGCTCAATAGTCCAGCACGAGCTCTGTCGGCGGTGGCTTGAAGGGCAAACGCGTCAGACATTGATCTCTCCTACGGATGTGGGGTGATGGCTGACTCCCTGGAGGCGCGGAGGGGTAGGGCCCCTGTGAGGGAATCAGCGCCTTGACTTGCGTGGTCGTGCCCCGCCGCGGTAGGCCGGGGCCAGGATGGGAGCTGGAGTGCAGCGGCTCATATCGAGCATCCGAGTTGCCAGTCGGGGATCGATCTCCTCGACCATGCTGGCAGTTGTGATCACGGTGGGCAGGCGGGCATTGTAGCGGTAGTCGAAGATCTGATACAGCTTCTCCCTCGCCCAGGGCGTGGCTGACTCCGTACCCAGGTCGTCCAGGATCAGGAGGGGGGCGCGTCGAATCTCCTCGAAACGTTTGTCAAAGGAGACCGTGCTCTGGGGATTGAACGTGGCCCTCAGATGGTCCAGCAGGTCGGGCACAACGATGAAGAGCGCTGGGTATCCTTCTGCGACCCTGTAGTTGGCAATGGCGGCCGCCAGGTGCGTCTTCCCACAGCCGAAGGTTCCTGTTATCAACAGCCAATCCCGGGGATCTTTGGCGAAGGCTCGTGCCTTGTCATAAGCTTCTTGAAGGCTTGTCTTCTCCTCAAGTGTTAGTTCTGCCTTGCGCAAGTCAAACGTATCAAACGTCTGACCGCGGTGAACGTTCAGGCTGCTCAAGTCGGATTGATCTTGTGCCACCCCGGTGCGTCGGTAATCTGGCGCCTTGATGGACACGATTGTCGTCAGATCAGGATCGACTACGCGCGAACGGAGCCGGACTGGGATGTCCTCCAGTTCGTGATTTGTCGTGATCACCGTGGGCAGCTGGGCGTTGTAGCGGTGGTTGAAGATCTGGTACAGCTTCTCCTGCGCCCACGTCGTCGTCGACTCCGTGCCCAGATCGTCGAGGATCAATACTGGCGCCGTGCGTATCTCGTGAAACCGTACCTGGAAAGGCTGCCCATGCTGGTCCCCATCAGTTGGCGCAAAGGTGGCGCGGAGATGGTCGAGCAGATCGGGCACGGTGATGAATAGCACGGGTGTACCCCGCTGGATGAGGTGGTTGGCAATGGAGGCCGCCAGATGGGTCTTGCCGCAGCCGTAGCCCCCCTTCAAGACCAGCCATCCCTGGGGATCCTTGGCATAGGCACGGGCCTCATCGTACGCCCAGCGGAGGTTCTCGCGTTTTTCGGGCGGCAGGCCGTGACCCTCGGGAGCAAACGACTCGAACGTCATCCGCTCGAGGACCTCCAGTTCGCTGAGCGTACGGAGCGCCGAGACACGCCGCTCGGACAGTTCTGCGAGTCGGCAGCTGCACGGAACGAGCTTGCCGAAATCAGGATGGTCCACCGGAACGTCGGCTCGGACGTATCCCAGCCCTTGACAGATGGGACAAGCGTCCTGTCTGTTGACCTCGTCGGTGTCGGGCGCGTGCTTATCCATGCTTCCACTCGAGGTACCGCCGTCGGTCGGCATCCGGCGAAGGTTTCGCTCCTGCATCGTCCTTGCCCTCGGTGCTCCAGCGCTCCAGAATGGCGCGGATGTACTTCCAGCTCCGCTTGTTCAGATTGACCGCCTCTCGGAAGGCTTCCTCTATCCAGGAGGGGGGATACGCTTGCTCGGCGTCGCGCAGTTCGTCGGCGATGAGAGGCGTGAGCATACCGATATTCTGCTCGTAGAGCGTGAAGATGTTCGGTCGATCGTGAGGCACAACTTCGTCGGGCCATTCTCCGCCAGAGATAACCTTTGCCGCCCTTCGCCCCTTTGGGGTATTGGCGAAGAACAGGGCGTCGCCGTTTGTTCCGTCCGGGGGTTCCACGCGAAGGAGCGTCCCCCGTTCGACGGCGCGGCTCAGGGCGGACCGCAGAACGGTCATCAGATCTTTATCCTGGGACGTTCCCTCCAGGCTGGAAAGGAGTATCTCGTCGGCCGCAAGGTCGTCAAGGCGCAGATAGCGCGTTTGCCCCCGCTGCTGTCTTAGACGCCAGAGGACGTGCAACGTCAGCTTGAGCTCGGCCAAATCGTCGATGAGGGGCACCAGGTCGGTGAACACCGGCCTGGGAAGGCCGACGATGCTTACTTTGCCTGAGGGGAAGCCGCTGAAGGTCTTCATATCGGGGTTGTCCGTTGGCGCTGCGCAACTCTTCGAGCGTAGCTAGATTATACTCGTGGCCTCGGTCAGGTCAAGGGGTGGAGGACCGGGGTTTCGGCAGCAGCCGCAGGGCGGTGATCCCTCCTGTGGCAAAGACGAGCGCGGCCACGAAGAAGGGCGCACGGAGGCCAATCCACGCCGCCCGGGCGCTTCCGGTCATGGGCCCAATGGCGTTGGCGATAGAGACGACGCTGGCGTCCACTCCATAGACCATGCCCTCGCGCCCCTTGGGTGCCAAGGCCGCCAACGACGCACTGACCGAGGCCAGTATTCCGCCCATGGCTAGGCCTGCTCCAGCCTGGAGCGGAATGAGCCACAAAGAGCGTGTCACGAGGGATTGGGGCACATAGCAGAGAACGGAGCCCAGGGCGCAGACCGTCATGATGGATCGGTATCCCACGCGGTCACCCAATTGACCGAGCTGGCGCCCTCCAACGGCGCCTCCCAGCGCGTTCGCGCCGCTGATCAAACCGGTCATTGTCGCTATCTGTGTGCCCGGCGGGGCAATGGTCTCGACGAACAAAGGTAGGGTTGGCCTAGACAGACGAGATGCGAGTCTCATCACCAGGCGTACGCCAAGCACTGAGAGCAGCGGGGCTGAAGCCAGCATCGGGGCCAGGTGACACGACAATCGCTTGTGTATAGGTGGCTGATCATCGGTGCCCGTCGTGTCGTCGCCGGTTCCCCTGGTTGTCTGCGATGGTTCCTTGACGAAGATGAGCACGCCCAGCGCTGCAACGAGAATCAAGGCACCCGTGACGAAGAACGCAGCTCGGTACCCAAAGAAGTCGGCAACGACGCCGCCCAGCAGGGGGCCGGCGGAGGCGCCCACGTAGATTGCCATTTGAAGCGTGCCGAGGAAGCGACTAGGGCAGTTGCAGCCGTGACGGTACCGGTGAGACAGCCCTGCAGCGCCCGCAAGAGCGCCAGCTGTTGAGGAGTCCGGACCAACCTCATCAGTGCCATAATGAGCGCGCCGGCGAACATGGCGCGTTCGACCATGAGCTTGCGGCCGAAGCGATCGCTGAGTACGCCCGAGATGGGACCGAAGATGGCCATGGTGACCGCCTAAGCGGAGAAGATCACCCCTGACCAAATTCTAACCTGTCTCTCGCCCTGAACGCCCAGCTCTTTGACGTAGAGAGGCAAGATAGGGATGACAATGGCAAAGCCCACGATGGCGACCAGCTCTGCGAACCAGATGGCGCGCAGATTCCGTTGCCACGGTGTAGGGTTATCGCTCGCTACAGACATACACCCAATCATAGCACACCGCCATGCGCTGGCAAGATCGGGTAGGGTGCTGCCACGAGCCGATATTTGCCAAGGGCACGTTTGTTGGTATAATTGCCTGGTGCTAGCCACCCTAGCTCAATCGGTAGAGCAACCGCTTCGTAAGTGGTAGGTTTTGGGTTCGATTCCCAAGGGTGGCTCTAGAACTGGGCCCCGTCTTGGGGCCTTCTTGTTATCGGACTCAACCTGATCAGGCACCGAATGGCTGAGCAATCACGAGATCCTTGGCGTCTCGTATGGCGATTTGCGACCGGCGACGCTGTGCTGGTCGGTCTCGTGCTAGCTATTGCCCTCAGTGTGGCGTTGACAGCTTGGATCCCCCAGCAGCCGTCCTCCGATGCGGACCGCGCCCGGTGGCTCTCTCAAGTGCAGGTGCGCTTTGGTGGGGCCACGTCTACCTTGCAGGCGCTGGGCTTGTTCAATATCGTGTCCTCTCATGGTTTTCGTGTGCTGCTTGCGCTCCTGTCCGGATGCCTGATCCTTCACCTCGTGGAAGGTGTCGATCGGCTGCGAAGGAATCGCGAGATTGGAGAACCGCGTGGAGCGTGGAAGCCGATTTCGGGATGGCGCTTCGCTGAGCTGTTGGACAGTCTTTCCATCCGCCGGTACCGGGTCACGAATGCGTCCTCATTCTTTCAGGTCGATCGCTGGCCGTGGTCTGGCGCTATTCCCCTCTTGACGTTCTTTGGTGCCCTCCTCCTCTTGATCAGCTTGCTCGTTTCACACCTTTTTGGGTGGCACGCTGAGGGTTTGGTTCTGCAGGAAGGGGACCGACGTTCGCTGCCTGGAGTCGACAACTGGGTGGCGCTCGCGGACGACGTCAGGGGTACGCGTTACAGCCCAGGCGTGGTCGCCTTCGTTGAGAGCAGTGGTCCCGGCGTGCAGGTGTCTGCAGCGGCCGAAGACGGTGTGCCCCTTCAGCTTCTCCTCACACCTGAAGCCGAGCCGACGAATCGACTCAGGATAGCACTCACCGAGGACAAGTACTTCGCCATTCCGGAGGCTGAGTTGATCGTTCGTCTGACTCCGCGATCGGCGGAGCCCTACACCCGCGTGGACGCTCAGTTGTTCAGCAGCCCGTCAGGGGAGATCATCTTCGAAAGGCCGACGGATGAGGGCGGTAAGGCGACGTTCGATGTGGCAGGAGTGACGCTCACTTTTGTCCCTGCGCCCTATGCGCGGGTGATGACGACCCATAATCCAGGACGACCTCTGGCGGCGCTCGGCCTGATGATACTCATGCTCGGGGCCGTGGGTGGACTGACGCACCCCGAACGGAGATTCTGGCTCCGAGAGAGAGATGCGTCCATCGAGGCCGCAGGTCCCCTTCCGTCTTGGCTCCTGGACGGAGAGATGCACTAGGATGCCGGTGGTCGCGATTGTCGTCGGATTCGGCTGCGGCATGCTGCTGGCGGCCATGGGCTTCAGCCTCTGGAGTGGCCTCGGAGAAGGACGCACATTCTCCCGCGGTGCACGTGCCGTAGCGTGGGGTGCAGCCGCCGTCCTCGTGATCGGTGCACTCCTGGCCTGGGGAAGTGGACTGCCGGCCCTTAAGTCGCTTGCCGGCCCGGTCGACGGACGAGCCTTGGGGGGCTGCGTCCTTTCACTGATCCTGATGGCGGCTTTGGCGGTTCCCCTGAGCGTGGAAGCCCCGCACAGGACTCCTTGGAGCCATGCACTGCTCTACCTGCCCGCCAGTGTGCTGGCCTCGCTAGCCCTCGTTCAGATGACTGCATCCGCCGGCGCTGCTCCAGGCGCCGATTGGGTGACGCCAATCCATTTCTCCCTGGCGGTTTGCGGGGGGCTGGGGGCAAGGGCCATGGCTCACGCGTTGCGGGTGATGGTGGTTGGCATGTCCGGCGTCGAGTGGCCCGGTTCATTGGCGTATGGACTGATTACCCTCTTGGCCGGCTCAGCGGCCCTGGTGAATCTGTGGCAGCGAGGTAGACTTTGGGTGGGCGCGGATCCTGTGCTCAGAGGCGGCATAGGGGGTGCCTGGCTGGCGTGGAGCGCCTACTGGCTGGCGGGGCGTCGCCACGCGAGACTGCGAGCGGCACTGACGATAGTGGCTGCGCTGCTACTGGTGCTCGTAGCGATCAAGCCAGCTTGAGAAAGGGGGAAGTATGCAGCCGATTATCATTGGTGTGGCTGGCGGCACAGGATCAGGCAAGACCACGGTGGCCAGTCGCATTCTGGATCGCGTTGGCACCGAGCATATCGTGTACATAGCGCACGACGCGTACTATCGTGATCTCGGGCATCTTCCGGAGCGGCTGCGAGCCCAAGTCAACTTCGACCATCCGGACGCACTGGAGACCGAGTTGTTGGTGGAGCATCTTAAGGAACTGCGTGCCGGTTGCCCTGTCGAGATTCCGACCTACGACTTCACCTCACACACGCGAAAGGATGAGACACGGCGAGTCGACGTCGCGCCCGTAGTCATTGTCGAGGGTATCCTCGTCTTCGTGGAGCCGGATCTACGAAAGCTGTTTGACGTCAAGATCTACATTGACACGGACGCTGACGTGCGATTCATTCGGCGGCTCCAAAGGGATCTCGCGGAACGTGGGCGAAGCGTTGAGTCGGTCTGCGAGCAGTATCTCTCTACGGTGCGGCCGATGCACCTGGAGTTCGTCGAACCGAGCAAGCGCTACGCCGACGTCATTATCCCAGAGGGTGGGTTCAATGAGGTGGCCATCGAGATGGTAGCCGCGCGCATTAGAGGTATGCTAGCTGAGGAGTTCGAAGCAGAGGTCTGAGACCCCTGGTACTTGGGATGTCGCTTCAACGGAGATTATGAAGATATCGGTCGTTATTCCCGTGTACAACGAGGCCAAGACGGTGGCGCCCTTGATCAAACGCGTCATGGCCGTGGAGCTAGAAGGCATCGAGCGAGAGGTTATCGTGGTGAACGACGGTTCGAGCGATCGGAGCGCCGAAGTGCTCGAACGGATTCGTTCTCAGTGGCCCGACATTGTGAAGGTCTATCATCACCAGCAGAATCGTGGCAAGGGCGCAGCCATTCGTACAGCATTGGAGCACGTGACGGGGGATGTCGTCATTACGCAGGATGCTGATCTCGAGTACAATCCGGAGGAGTACCCGCAGCTGCTTGCTCTCTTTGAGGACCCGGCCGTGCAGGTGGTGTATGGGTCACGGAATCTGCGGAAGAACCCTCGGTCATCCTGGAGTTTCTACTGGGGGGGGCGCTTGGTGAGCTGGGTCGCCAACCTTCTCTACGGTTCTGACCTCACAGACGAGGCGACCGGCTATAAGCTTTTTCGCACAGACCTGCTACGAAGCCTGGATCTCCAGGCTGACGGCTTCGCGTTCTGTCCGGAGGTGACGGGCAAGCTGCTCCGGCGCGACATGGAGATTCACGAGATTCCCATCTCGTACGACCCCCGGCGCATCGACGAGGGCAAGAAGATCAATTGGAGGGATGGGCTTGCAGCCATCTGGACGTTGCTGAGGCAGCGTTTCTCACGCGATGACGCGGCGCCCGTCACCGACCCAACACGTGGCGAATGAACAATCGCCGCCACGGCCTCCTGCGGCGCAGGTAGTTCAGGCAGTGGGCCAGGCGGCACGGTTCAAATCCGAAGCGTTTGGGTATCGTCCCTAGCTCCGTTGCACTGCCCACTGCCGCAAGATCGAGCCACCACCTTGGCGCCGGACTTTGGACCAGAAGAGCCTCGAGCAGTTCAGCTCCTGTTCCCATCAGGGGCATGCTGAGGTGGAACAAGTGTCTTCTCATTCCGGCCGCTTCTAGCACGCGTCGGATCATCTGTTCCAGCGTGAAGTGCTCTGGCCCTCCGACGGGGATGACTCTGTCGACCAAGTCATTCCGATCGATGGTCGCGACGATACATCTCGTCAGATCTTCCACCCAGAGGGGCTGGAATCGCACCATGCCGACATCGGGTATCGGGAGGATGAGAGGGGACATCTTTGCCAGCATCACCAGCCTGGTCGTAAACAGGTCCTCTGCCCCATAGATCACGGCCGATCTGAGGGTGGTATAGTCCAACCCGCTTTCAGCGACGGCGATCTCCGACTCACCTCTGATGCTGAAAACAGGATATGCAGAGGCGGGGGTGGCACCGAGTCGGCTCAGATAGATGAAGCGCGAGACCCCAGCTTCTTGTGCTGCTCTGAGCAGATTCCTCGTGCCCTCAACGTGGTGAGCCAGCCCGCGCTCCCGGGGGCGATCCTCCTCGCGGGACAAGTGGATGATCACGGTCACACGTTCCATTGCCTCCAGCAACGCGGAGACATCGCCTAGACTCGCTGACCTGAGTGGGAACAAGACGTCTCTCGGCAGCTGCTGCTCGAACTGAGACGACTGAATGAGACAGCAGACGTCACGTCCTTCCCCGCTCAGCTGGCGTACCACGCTGCGGCCGACGAAGTTCGTCGCGCCTGTGACCAGAATCATGATGTCTCCTTGCTCGAGGGCCCGTCACTGGAATAAGTCAGGATGCTCCACGCTCTGCCGTGGGTTTCTTTGCCGAGCCTGGCGGGCCTGAATCATCACAAAGCCCCAGGATTCGGTGTCAGCAACATGCAGCCGAGCTTGAGTGTTCCCGGCGCTTCTGTTTGATCGATTTGGGCACTCCCGCGATAAGCAGGATGACGGTCTCGGCGGCCTCCGCGAGTGCCTGATTATCCCTGCCCAGCAGGTCGCGGTAGGCTCTTCCCAGTGGAGTGGGCGGAACTACCCCCCATCCAACCTCGTTGGACACGACGATGATGGGCGCGGGGACTGTTTCCGCACAGTCGAGTAGACCCTCCACCTCACGCATCAGCTCCCTTCCCGCTCGCCAAAGTTGATCTCGCGAAGGCGCGGCTCCGGCTGCAGGTCCAGTTCCAGTTGCTGACGGGCGGTGATTGCCTCTGGCGTCTCCCACGCTCGTTTCAAGTTGCCGGAATGCGTGGCGTCAATCCTCTCCCGTCTCAGCCGCTCTGCCAGGCGCGTCGCCTGGTCGCGGCCCAGCTGGGTCAGAGGTATGTCGGCCTGGCCCTGATGCCTTCCTTCCACATTCCAGTCCGCACAACCGTGCCCAAATGGGGAGCAGTATCGTCATGTTGAAGCTGACAGTCTCAACTGAAATGCCCAGCGCGAAGACGTTGAGCAGTTCGTCAGCGCAACGCGAGACGAGCGACCGCAGTGCCCCTCAGTGTCTCGAAGCAGACCCATGATACCATCAGATGGGGTCTCCGCCACTGAGTGGAGCGGTGGTCGCAGGGGGTCAGGCGACGCCAGCTACCCACATGGACGGTCTCTGTTCGTCCGCCGATGGCTCGGGGGGGGAACCCAGTAGGTGCACGCTAGCAGCGCCCGTGTCTCAGGCAATCGAGCAAGGGTCTCTGTGATTCGCGCCGCGTGTCGGCTGCTCCTAGCAAAGCTGTCAGGGCTGCGAACTTGAGCATCTGCAGCAGGACGCCGCCAGCAAGACCGAAGGCGCCGATTCGCTCGTCACGCGTAATCCCCAGGCGTCTGGTGGGCGTGTCGCCCCCAAAGAGCCGATGAGGGTTATCCAGGAATCCGTCGACGTTGGGCGTGCCGGTAGCGATGCCCCACGCGGCAAGAGTCAGCGCTGCCGAGAGGCTGGTGGGTGAGACAGGCAGCCGGTCGGCTGCTGCTGGGTCGGTGCGTGGTTGCCACCCACAGTGATGATTGCTTTGTGTTTGATCCTCGGCCTGGGATCCCCGAAGATACCGGCCAACTTGACCGCGAGATCTTCCAGTCGCCCCAGGCTCCCAGGTGGTTTGGTAAGGGAGTCGTGACGGGCTCGGGCCACTGCTATCGCCGATTCGTTCAGCGGGGGCACAATCTGGGCGATGAGGGAGCGTTCCAGCTGCATTATGTTCCTTCCGCAACGTCTGCTTCTGGACCAGCGGGTGAAGTACTCTCTGCACTGTCAGCTGGGTGCCCGCAGACACGTTGGAGCCCGTCTCCTGCCGGGACGTGGAGCAAGCGCGGCACGCGGAGTGACTACCTTTCAATGCCCACGCGGGCTTCCACGCCCCTATCGTAGTAGTGTTTCACGTCGCGCATCTCCGTCACTAGGTCGGCGCGATCGATGAGGACCTGTGGCGCGCGGCGTCCCGTCAGCACCAGCTCAACGTGCTCCGGTTTCTGGTCGAGGAAGTGCAGCACCTCCTCCGTCGTCAATAGTCCGAACCAGATTGCCACGTTGATCTCATCCAGGACGACCAGATCGTAGTCTCCGGATAGCATCGCGCTGCGCGCCCGATCCAGGCCATCGTGGGCCTGAGCCACGTGCTCGGCGGTCACCTCCTCACGGCGGATGCAGCGTGGGTCTCCATACTGCTCCAGCGTGATGTAGACGTGGTCCTGGAGTGCATCTATCTCACCGTAGCGCTGCCCTTTCATGAACTGACCGATGTAGGTGTGCAATCCGCGGCCGGCTGCTCGAAGTGCCAGACCTAGAGCCGCAGTGGTCTTTCCCTTCCCATCACCGGTGTAGAGCTGCACATACCCTTTGCTTAGCTGCCTGGCCTTTCTTAGGTCCATTCTCGGCCTCCACCAAGAGAGTCTCGCATGCGTCACGTCGCTTCCGAGGATTCGCCCGACGTCCTATGTATCACGCCTCGTGCCTTTAGTCCGGTCAGCGCATCCCCTACGGTCAGCCAGCCGGTTCCAGGGAAAAGACGAGAGACCTGGGGCGCGAAGAGGGGGGAGGTGGTCAGTACCTGCGGGGCCTCGTCGGCGATGATCTCGCCCTGGCTAAGCAACGCGACCCGGTCGGCGGCCTGCGCTACCAACTCAACGTCATGCGTGACCAGCAATACGCTGGCTCCCGCATCCTGCCACTCTCGCATCAGATCAACGAGCTCTCGCTTGGCACGGTAGTCGAGGCCACGGGTGGGCTCGTCAAGGAGTAGAAGGCGGGGCTTGGTGATCATCACGGCACCCAGCGCCACCCGCTGTCGCTGACCGGCGCTCAGATCACGCGGGTACGATGCCCGGAGTTCCTCCAGATCGAGGCGGGTCAGCAGCTTGTCGGGTGCAACGGGCGGATGGTCCAACAGGTCGTGGTTCCGCAGTGTGATGGTCAGCTCATCACTTACCGTGTCGGCGAACAAGAGGTCGTTGGGCTCTTGGGGCAGGTAGCCGACCTCTTGGGCTATGTCGGCCGTCTTCCGTCCAACGAGTGGTTGATCGTCCATCGCGATCTCTCCCCGCTCTGGCTTCAGCAACCCCACGACGCACCTGAGGAGCGTGGTCTTTCCAGCCCCATTGCGTCCCATCAGTGCGACCAGTTCCCCGGATCCGACGTTTAGATCCACACCCTTGAGGATGCGTTTGCCGTCGTAGGCGAAGTGCAGGTCGCGAATGGAGAATGTCGGGCTGTGCGCGCTGGGTTCGGCGCTGTCGTCGTGACCACTTGATGGATGGAGAGAGCCACGCTGACCTCTAGGG
>JASFVD010000006.1:0-20242 GCA_050050015.1 Anaerolineae bacterium
CGTCCCGGCCGTCGCGGAGAACACGTGCTGCTGCTCGGGACCCCAACCGAGCCATCGCCACAGGAAGTAGAAGTCGGTGAACGCTCGAACGTGCCCGATGAAAATGAACAGGAGCCCAACGTGCATAGCGAAGCCCCCGACCCACAGCAGCCTGTTCACCTTGAACAGTCCCTTGAGCGTGAACGTGTCGACCAGTGCATCTAGCACCCGCCCGACTCGTCCCTCGGGCCGGGGGAACAACGACAGATTGGCGTCCACCGGCTCCTTCCGACTCCAGCGATACAGCCGGTAGACGATCCCCCCGCAGAACACCACCACGGCTATGTAGGGCGTGATGTAGTAGAAGATAAACGCAAAGAAGCCCATGCGACCTCCATTGGTGAGCCAGCGGTCAGCTTCGCGCCAGGACCGGGCAGACCATGTCGACAGCACTCGTCGCCTGCCCGGCCCTCGCCTAGACGGAAGCGGCTACTTGGTGCGTCGAATGTAGAACCTAAAGACGCCCTCGTCCCTTCCGGACTTCAGCAGCTCGTTGCCCGTGCTCTTGCTCCAGGCCTGGATATCGGCCATGGACGCCGGGTCGGTGGCCAGCACCTCTAGAATGTCGCCCACCTCGAGCGTCTTGATCTCTTTGCTGGTCTTCGCTACGGGCATCGGGCACTGCAACCCGCGAGCGTCCAACGTCTTCGTCGGCGTGAAATCAGTCATCGGCATCCTCCTGTTGAGTGTTTCCCTATATAAAGAACGTCACGTCCGCGTCCTGTGCCTGGAGAATCATCGTGGCAGCCCCAACCCCCTCCTCCACTTCGTCTATGAGGTCATCCTCTTCGATCTCCATCACGTCCATACTCATCTTGCAGGGCTGGAGCTTCACGCCCAAGTCGAGGGCCGCCTGACGCATCTCCCTGAGAGAGGAAACCCCCTTGTCGGCCATCATCTTCTTGAACATCCAGCGGCCCAAGCCTCCGAAATTCATCTTGCTCGGCCCAACCCCGTCGATGTCCTTCAAGAAAAGGCTGAGCATGCGCCCGAAGAGCCCGCGTCCAGTGGGCGTATTCTTCTTCAACGCCTGCAGCCCCCAGAAGGTAAAGAACATACTCGTCTCCATACCCATCGCGGCCGCCGTGGATGAGATGCTGAATGCCCCGATGAGTTTGTCCATGTCGCCGCTCATCACGACGATGGAACAGCGCTTTCCTTCATTCTCGCTCATTGAACTCCCCTGTGACTCCCTATTGACTTGAACGACTCTTCGCTTGACTACCGGCACACCGCCCCTGAGGCTCGTAGGAGCCGATCCTTACGGACTAGGTTCAGCCGGATGAGCCAGCACCTCGCATCAGATCGGCCTGCTCTGTCAGGATGTCAGCCAGCATGGCACGCAGGAGATCAAGAGCCTCTATGATGCGGCGGTCGGCCAGTGAGTAGTGGACTGTGGTGCCATCCGGCTCTGCATCGACAAGACCACGCTCGCGGAGCACCTTCAGATGGTACGAGACTGTTGGTTGAGGCACGTCGATAGCTTCGGCAAGATCATTGACACACTGTGGGCCCTGGTCCAACGTATAGAGCAAAGCGATGCGCTTTGGATCGGCCAAAGCCTGACAGATCTGTGCGTGGAGGAGCCGGATTTCTCGATGGAGTGAGGATTCCTTCATTGTCTGTTCATTGATTGGTATATATGCATATTTCCACCAACTGGATTATACCTCATCCTGCCAGAACTGCAAGCCCACTGCACATACGTCCTGGAGGCAGCTGCCGCGACGCCGTCGACGGGCCAACGCCACGAGACTCATGCGGTTCGACCCAAGGCCGGTGTCAAGTTCACCCCATGGCAGTTGCACGAATACCCTGATCATGATATACTCGGGTTTGCATGGGAAACCCGTCGCATGCGTTCCCTTCATCGATCCAACATGGCTGCTCCATCACGCTCAACTGAAGCCCAGAGACAAGACCGCTAGCACGCAGAGACGCCCCAAGGGACCGTTTCTCCGCACATAAGGTCATGAGCCACAGCCTACGTCAAGCGCGGTGCGCTTGTCACTTGTGGGCTTCCGGAGTATCTTGTATAATCCTTGGGTGATTCCCCCATGATGCCTTGGGGAAAAAGTCCATGGCTCATGCGCATCCAGGTGAGGTTGGGCAAGCGGGCCGGGTGCCGCCTATCGGGGCGCCCACTGCGGCAATCCGGCATACCGACAAGGAGGTGGCTATCGACTGCAATTCGTGCAACCCGCGTACCGCATTCGTTATGCAATGTCAGTGCAACGAGAACGAGGAGGTACAATGAGTGAAACCTGTAAGAGAGTGATCGGGCTACTCCCGCTGTTGCTGTTGGCAGCAGCCCTGACCGCCTGCGGTCCGAGCGAGACCGCGACCCCGTGTCCCCCGACCCCCGAGTGTCCGGAATGCCCGGAGGCCGAGTGTCCGGAGTGTCCGGAGTGTCCGGAGCCCGTGGTCAGTGACGTGCCCTTCCAGGACCTGTGGGTCTCTTCGGGGCATGCCGACGCGGAAGCCGAGGCGTTCCGACACTGGGACGAGGACGACCCGGCTGAGGTCCCGACGAGATGTGCCAAGTGCCACAGCGCACCTGGGTACTTGGACTTCTTGGGCGTGGACGGGACGGAGGCCGGGGTGGTCGACAACGCCGCCGAGATCGGCACGGTAGTCAATTGCACCGTCTGCCACAACGAGGCGACGGTGACCATGACTAGCGTGACCTTCCCTTCGGGCATGGAGGTGACAGGTCTTGGTGATGAGTCTCGCTGCTATCAGTGCCATCAGGGTCGGGCTTCGACCCAGGATGTCAACACCACGATCGAGGAAGCTGGCGTCGACGCGGACGCAGTGAGCGAGGACCTGGGCTTCATCAACATCCACTACTTCGCCGCTGCGGCCAGCCGACTCGGCAAGATGGCGGCCGGGGGCTACCAGTACGACGGAAAGCCCTACGACGCCAAGTTCGCTCACGTGCAGGAGTTCGACACCTGCTTCGAGTGCCACGATCCGCACTCGCTCGAGCTCAGAGTTGGGTCCTGCAGTGAGTGCCACACCGGCGTGGGCGGCCAGGAGGATCTGAAGAACATCCGGCTGCAAGGGTCCACGAAGGACTATGATGGCGACGGCAACGTGGACGAAGGCATCTACTTCGAGATCGAGGGGCTGCAGGAAGCGCTCCTCGTGGCCATGCAAGCCTACGCCAGTGACGTGGCCGGGACGCCAATCGTGTACGACGCAGCCTCCTATCCCTACTTCTTCATCGACTCCGACGGTGACGGCGAGCCCAGCGAGGAGGAGGCGGCCTACAACAACCAGTACGCGTCGTGGACCCCGCGTCTGCTCAAGGCAGCCTACAACTACCAGACGTCGACTAAGGATCCTGGGAACTACGCCCACGGCGGCAAGTACCACATCCAGCTCCTCTACGACTCGATCGAGGATCTGGACGAGGGCCTCGTGGAAGGCCTATCGCGCGCCGATGCCGGGCACTTCGACGGCTCCGCCGAGGCGTTCCGACACTGGGACGAGGACGGCGAGGTCAGCGCGTCATGCGCCAAGTGCCATTCGGCCACGGGCCTACAAACGGTGCTCAAGGAAGGTGTCAGCGTATCCGAGCCCATCGCCAACGGCTTCCAGTGCCGCACGTGCCACGACGCGGTTCCTGGCTACACACTGCCGGCCGTGAATGAGGTGACGTTCCCGAGCGGCGCGTCAGCCAGCTTCGGGGAGGGGGCACCGTCGAACCTGTGCCTCCAGTGCCACCAGGGTCGCGAATCCACGGTCAGCGTAAGAGCGGACGTCGGCGATCTCGGGGCCGACGCCGTATCGGAGGACCTGGGCTTCTCGAACGTCCACTACTTCGCTGCCGGCGCCACGCTGTTCGGGACAGAGGTGAAGGGGGCCTATGAGTATGAGGGCCAGACCTACCTTGGGCGCTTCGAGCACGTGGACGGGTTCAACGAGTGCACCGAGTGCCACACCGCGCACGGCCTGACCGTCAAGGTCGAAGGCTGCAGCGGGTGCCACGACGGGGTCGAGACTGAAGAGGATCTCCACGGGATCCGCATGGCCGAGACCGATTTCGACGGCGATGGCGACACCGACGAGGGGCTGGCGGGTGAGGTCGACACCATCCGCGATGCCCTCTACGCCGGCATTCAGACGTACGCCGCGGAGACGGCGGGGACACCCATCGTCTACGATGCGCACGCCTATCCCTACTTCTTCATCGACACCAACGGCAACGGCGAGCCAGACGAGGACGAGGCGAGCTACGGCAATCGGTACGCGTCGTGGACGCCGCGCCTGCTGAAGGCTGCCTACAACTACCAGTACGCCGCCAAGGACCCGGGCGCGTTTGCCCATAATGGACAGTACGTGCTTCAGGTCCTTTACGATAGCCTGGCCGACATCGGCGGGAGCACCGCCGGAATGACACGGCCAGCCAGCGAGTAGGTGGAGTCCGTTTATTCCCACTGACCTACTCGAACGGCAAAGAGGGAGCAGGCACTAGCGTGGCCTGCTCCCTCTTGCCTACCAATGGCGGGAACGATGAGCCTTGCCGGACTCTCCCTGGGCCGCTATACTTAATAACCATGGATCCCATTTGTGCTTGGTTCTCTGAGCAACTCATCAAGATCTACTTCGTCTACGGCCTGGCCTTCTTCATCACCGGCATCGTGGTTTGGCTTGAGGCGACACGCCACTCCCACCTTCGGCTGGCAGAGACGCTGCCCTTCCTCGCCCTCTTCGGTCTGGTGCACGGTAGCCACGAGTGGCTGGAGATGTTCGAGAAGATCGCCACTGAACCGGTGGCGCTCCCCTGGCGACTCTTTCGGCTGACCGTTCTCATTCTCTCTTTCGTACCTTTGGTCGAATTCGGGCTGCGTCTTGGGTCCCTCACCGGCGGAAAGCGGTGGAAGCTTGCCCGCTGGATCCTCCTCACCCTCTTCCTCTCCGGAACGGTGGTGATCTGGTTCGTCTGGGGCCCAGATGGCCACAAGGCGTGGGTGCCGGCCATCGACGCCTGGTCCCGCTACAGCCTGGCCGTGCCAGGATCCGTCCTCGCGGCGCTTGGGTTGCACGCCTATGTCAGCAGCGTGAGCGAAGGGAATAGACGCTTTCCCTGCAACCTGCAAATTGTCGCCCTCGCCTTCCTGTTCTATGGCGTGCCTGGACAGGTCTTCGTCGGGGCCAGCCCTTTGCCGCCCTCGACAGTGGTCAACAGCGACCTCTTTATGGGCACGCTCCACTTCCCCGTTCAACTGCTGAGGACGGCGATGGCGGTCCTGGTCGCCACATTCATGGGGCGCGGTGTGCGGTGCTTCGAGCGCGAACGGGAAGAGCGAATGGAGAAGCTGAACCAAGATCGCCTCGAGGCGCAGCGGCGACTCACTGAAGAGATGGCAGAGCGCAGGCAATTGCAGCGCGAGCTCCTCCACCGAACTGTTCAGGCTCAGGAGGAGGAGCGGCGCTACATCGCCAGGGAACTTCACGACGAGACTGCCCAGGCACTGACAGCCTTATCCCTTGGGCTGGGGGGCGTGGAGGATGCCATTGGCGACGACCCTGAGGCAGCTCGCGCGCACGTCAGAGAGCTGCGCGATCTCGTCGACGAAATGATGAAGAAAGTCAATCAACTCACCACTCGACTGAGACCCACGATGCTCGACGACCTGGGCCTGATACCTGCCGTGATCACTTACGCCGATGAGTTGCAGCGGCACCTTCCCTTCACCGTGGAGGTTGAAGTCACGGGGGAGCGGCGACGACTCCCCTCGGAGATGGAAACGACCCTCTATCGTGCAGTCCAGGAGTCGCTGACGAACGTGGCGCGGCATAGTGAGGCACAGAACGCGTCCGTCCACCTGGATGTTGGAAAGGACGAGGTGGCCCTCAGTGTGGCCGACGACGGGGTCGGGATGAGTAGAGAGTGTGCTGAGAAAGCTATGGCTGGAGGCGAAGGCTGGGGTCTGGCCGGAATCCACGAAAGGGCTACGCTGCTGGGAGGGGACGTTTATGTTAGGTCCGAGCCGGGCCAGGGCACGGAGATAGAGGTTCGCCTACCCATCGTTAAGCCCGGGACACAGGAAGGAAGCGAGTCTTGACACAGATAGAGGTTTTGCTCGTGGACGATCACGAGATCGTACGCGCCGGACTGCGCTCCCTATTGGAGCGCCAGGATAACTTGACCATTGTTGCCGAAGCCAGCAGCGGGGCAGAGGCCATAGAGCTGGCCACTGAGCTCCACCCCGACGTGGTCTTGATGGACGTGAGTATGGGAGACATAGACGGCGTGGAGGCAACCAAAAGGATCAAGGAAGTGGCTCCGGGCATCAACGTGCTTGCGCTTACGGTTCACGAGGAAGAAGCCTACTTCTTCGAGATGCTCACGGCCGGAGCGTCCGGCTACGTGCCCAAGCGCGCTTCTCCCCAGATACTGCTTACGGCCATTAGCGTGGTTGCTGACGGAGAGATCTTCCTCCACCCCGCGGTGGCTGGAGCCCTTGTCCAGGAATATCTCCAAGAGGGCCGCTCGGGGGCGGGGAAGCGCGTGTACGATGGGCTGACCCCACGACAGCGAGAGGTGCTCACGCTCATCGCGGAGGGATTGTCCAACCACGAGATAGCCGACGAACTGGAAATCAGTGTCCGCACGGTAGAACGTCATCGCGAGAACATCATGAGGCGGTTGAACCTCCACAGCCGCGTCGAACTAGTTAAGTACGCGCTGCGCAAGGGCCTAGTCGCTCTCAGTGACTGAGCTCGTAGGCACGGATTTCCGCCTTCGCGCACAAGCGCTACAATGGTACGGAGCACAGTCTTGCGGAAGACGGCAGTCGGACGTCGCCGCGTCCGTATACTCTGAGTAGGAACCAGCCCAGTCCCGTCCGTACGGAAGGCCGAGGCACAAAGATGAGTGAGGTCAGTCGTCGCGATTTCATGAAGCTCGCGGGAGCCGGTGTGGCCGCCGCAGGCGCCGCCGGCGGACTTGGCTATCTCGGCTGGCGTCAACTGCCGGGCCACACCAGACCAGGGATGGCGACCCTTCGAGAGAGCCAGTGGGCACCCACTGTCTGCCGCCTCTGTCCCGCAGGGTGCGGCGTGCTTGCACGAGTAGTCGACGGACGGGTCGTCAAGATAGAGGGGAACCGCGCCCACCCCATGAACCAGGGTAGACCGTGTCCGCGGGCTCAAGCAGCGACGCAGGTGCTCTACGACCCTGACCGAATTCGACACCCGCTTCGGCGTGTTGGGGATCGCGGTGCCGGGCTATGGGAGCCCATTTCTTGGCAACAGGCTCTCGAGGAAGTGAGCAGGCGGCTCCGCGAGCTTCGAGACCGGGGCCGCGCGCATACGCTCCTCTTCCTCCACGATGCCCCTCCCGGCAACATGCGCAAACTGATCGAGCGCTTCTGTCAGGCCTACGGATCCCCCAACGCGATCTCGGCTGACGGGTGGGATGCCGAACGTATGACTCATGTCTTGACGCAGGGGTGGTCCGGCTTGGCCGCGCACGACTGGAAAGAGACCGCCTACGCCCTCTTTTTCGGCGGGGCCTTCCTGGAAGACTGGCAGCCGCAGACTCGGCTCTTGGCTGCCTACTCCTACATGCGCCGAGGGCGACCAAGCCAGAGGGCCCGCATCGTGCAAGTGGGACCTCGCCTGTCCGTCTCCGCCGCGAAGGCCGACGAATGGATCCCTCTCCGCCCCGGGCGCGAGGGAGCACTGGCGCTAGGCATGGCACACGTCATCGTACGGGAGAGGTTGTACAACGAAACGTTCGTAGGCGACCACACGGAGGGCTTCGACGAATTCTCGAAGCTGGTGCTCGAGGAGTACGCACCAGACGACGCCAGCGGGCTGACCGGCCTGCCGGCGAGGACCATTGAGCGGCTAGCCCGGGAGTTTGCCGGCTTCAGGCCAGCCGTGGCTGTCCCCGCGCGCGGCCTGGGGGGGAGCACCAATAGCCTGCTGAATCGCCTTGCCATCCACGCCCTCAACGCACTGGCGGGTAGCGTCGACGTCCCCGGAGGCGTTCTCCGGCCCCGAGAAGCGCCGTTTACGCCTTGGCAGCCGGCGATGAGCGAGGAGCCCTCCCAGCCGCGGCTGGACGGTGTCGGGCTGTCGCAGTCCATCGTCAACAATGGTCCTTACTTGCCGAGCACATTGTTTCTCTACGAGACCAATCCACTCTTCCAGGGTGTCGGTTCAGGGCTGTGGCGCGGGGCGTTCCAGACCATTCCCTACATCGTCAGCTTCTCGTCCTTCATGGACGAGAGCACGCTGCACGCAGATCTGGTCTTGCCCAATCACACGTTTCTCGAGCGATGGGTCGACGGCGTGCCGCCCGGAGGCCCTGGTAGGGCTACATTCGGAATCGGGCAACCGGCCGTCCGTCCGCTTTACAACACCCGGCATACGGGAGATATCCTGCTCGAACTCGCACGAAGCGTCGGGGACGATGTCGGTCAGTACCTACACTGGAAGGACTTCGAGTCACTGCTGCGGTTCCGCATGCGAGGGCTATACGAAGCAAAAGGATCCATCAGGCCCAACACGGACTCCTTTGAGGCCTTCTGGCGGGAGCTCGTCGACAGGGGGGCTTGGTTCGGAGGTCCGTACGACTACGGCGAGTGGGACGAGGTGTTGACCACACCATCGGGCCGCTTTCATTTCCGGCTCGACGGATCGACCGACGCTCTCAGCAGCATCGGAATCGGCAGACAGACTCAGGAATCCGACGATGACCTGCCGACGCTGCCCCGATATGAACCACCCTCGTATGCGGGCGACCCAGAGGAGTTCCCCCTCCAGCTCGTCCCGTACCGCGTGATCACCGACGCCGGATGCCGGGCACCGAACGCCCCGCTGCTGTGGGAGATGTATGGCCTCCACATCAAGGAGGCGTGGAGGAGTTGGGTGGAAATCCATCCGGAGACGGCGCACTCGCTAGGTATCGAGGATGAGGATGACGTCTGGGTCGAGTCGCCCTACGGCAGGATAAGGCTTAGGGCACGGCTATACGAAGGAGCTATGCGCGATGCGGTCAACATCCCGATGGGCGGTGGACACACGGCTGGCGGTCGTTGGGCTGCGCAGGTGGGAGGCGGCAACGTAGTCGATCTCGTCGTCCCGCAGACCGACCCACTCTCGGGCTCGATCGCCTGGGATGGCACCCGAGTCAAGGTTCACAAGGAATAGGCATGGCCCGTTGGGGTATGGTGATCGACCTGGACAAGTGCACCGGCTGTCGATCCTGCACGGCGGCGTGTCGGGCAGAGAACAACGTCCCCTTCGCCGGACCGGAGCAGGCCGCACTGGGCCGCTCGATATTCTGGCAAGAGGTGCTGGAAAGGGAGATTCACGGAAGCTACCCGTTCCTCGAGCGGCAGTACGTTCCGCGCCTCTGCATGCACTGCGAGGATCCCCCTTGCGTCAAGGTCTGCCCCGTAGGCGCCACGTATCCGAACGATGAGGGCGTGGTCCTCGTGGACTACGAGCGCTGCATCGGCTGCCGCCTCTGTGCAACCGGCTGCCCGTACGGCGTGCGGTACTTCAACTGGTACCCTCCCAACCTACCGGAGCCGCTCGACCAGGCTCTCAATCCGGACGTGCCGACACGCCCCAGAGGCGTGGTAGAGAAGTGCACGTTCTGCATCCACCGACTGGAAGAGCTCAAGGCACACGCCGCCGAGGAAGGGCGGGAGGTGACGGACGCCGAGGTGGTCCTCCTGACCGCCTGCAACCAGGCATGCCCCGCTTCGGCCCGCTACTTTGGCGACCTGGAAGATCCGGAAAGCACCGTCGCACGACTGGCCCGCAGCCCCCGCTCTTTCGTGCTGCTGGAAGACCTAGGTACGGAGCCCAGGGTCTACTATCTCAAGGGCTAATGAACCTATGCCACAACGAGACATGCACCAGCCGACCGAGGATGAAGCGCTGCTCTTGGCCCCGCTGACTCGCACCAGCCGGGGGTTCATGGTCCTCGTCGGCCTGCTCGCTACCGTGGCCATGGTGGGAGTGATTGCCTACGTGCGACAGCTTTCGACCGGTCTGGGTGTTACGGGGATGAACCGGCCCGTTTACTGGGGCGTGTACATCGTCAACTTCGTCTTCTTCATCGGTCTCGCGCACTCGGGCACATTCATCTCGGCAATCCTGAGGCTCGTTGGCGCCGGATGGCGGACACCGCTCGCCCGGGCGGCCGAGGCGATCACCGTGTTCAGCGTTCCCTTCGGAGCTGGCAGCATCCTGATCGATCTTGGACGCATCGACCGCATGTTCAACGTGTTCATGTACGGGAGGTTTGCCTCCGCGCTCCTCTGGGATGTCACCAGCGTGAGTCTCTATCTGCTCTCAAGCATCGTATTCTTCTACCTGGCGCTATTGCCTGATCTGGCGCGCTGCCGCGACCAACTCACGGGCGTGCCACACTGGCAGCACGAGATGTACCGTATCCTCTCGTTGGGATGGCAAGATCATCCGGAGCAGTACCGACGTCTCGAGAAGGTTCTCGACGGAATGGCGGTCTTCATGAGCCTGCTCGTGGTGACCGTGCACACGGTAGTCGCGTGGGTATTCAGCATGACGCTTCAGCCAGGATGGCACACGGCAATCCTCGGTCCATTCTTCCTCGTCGGCGCCGTCTTCTCCGGTTCGGGCGCAGTGGTCGTGGCCATGGCCGTGCTCCGGCGTGTCTTCCACCTCGAGAACATCCTGACTCGAAAACACTTCAACTACATGCGACAGCTGCTCATCGCCCTGACCCTGGTCTGGTTGTACTTCCTAGCCGCCGAGTATCTGACCACGTTCTACGGTCAGGAGATCCCCGAGATGCACGTCTTCCTCCAGAAATTCACAGGAGGCTACACAATCCCACATCTGGCCATGTTCGCTCTTTGCTTCGTGATTCCGTTCCCCATTCTTCTCACGGTTGGCAAGAAGAGCATCCGCTGGATGGTGACCGCCGGACTCATGATCAACGCGGGAATGTGGCTGGAGCGATACGTGGTTGTGCTCCCCACCCTGACCCGCCCACACCTGCTGAACGAGTTGGCGATGGGCACGTACAGGCCTACGGTGACCGAATGGGCAATGACGGCGGCCTGTTTCGCCGGCTTGCTGCTGCTGTACGCTCTCTTCACGCGGTTCTTCCCCATCGTGCCGATTTGGGAGCGTTCGGAGGAGGTTGAAGCCTACCTCCACGAGGAGGGGCGAATCGCCCCAGGAGAGTAGTCGATGGAAGTGATCTCCCAGCTGTTCACCACGCCAGGCTACGGTGGTATCATCGCTACGGTCGTGCTCGTCGGGGCGATCGCCGTCTATGTTGGCCTCATCCGCTGGATCCTGCAGGGCGGGCAAGAGGAGCAGCCCCGCTACGAGCGGATGGGCTGGCCGTTTGAGTGAAGTCCTCACCATTACGTAAGGAGGCAGGAAGATGATCCAGACCATTGCGATCATTGGAGCAATCGCAGTTGCGTTCATACTACTGGTCGCGTTGCCGGCGGTCAGAATCGTTCAGCAGTGGGAGCGAGGAGTCGTGCTTCGCTTCGGCCGGCTCATCAGCCTTCGGGAGCCGGGCCTGAACCTCATCCTGCCCTGGATCGACCGCATGGTCAAGGTCGACCTCCGGGTGGAGACGCTCGTTCTTGAGCCCCAGGAAGTGATCACGCGCGACAACGTCACCGTCCACGTTGATGCCGTAGTCTACTTCAAGGTCATTGATGCCAAGAAGGCCGTCATCGAGGTGCGCAACTATCAGAAGGCAACGACGCAGATCGCCCTGACCACGTTGCGCAGCGTACTGGGCCAGTCTGAGCTAGACGAGCTTCTCGCCCACCGTGATCGGATCAACAATCGGCTCCAGGAAATCATTGACGAACACACGGAGGAGCCGTGGGGGGTCCTGGTCGTCACGGTCGAGGTCAAGGACGTGCAGCTCCCGGAACGGCTGCAGCGAGCGATGGCCCGTCAGGCCGAGTCGGAGCGGGAGAAGCGCGCCAAGATTATCCACGCCGAAGGCGAGTATGCCGCTGCGGAGAAGCTGGTGAAGGCCGGGGAAGCCATGGCTGGTCAGCCCGTCAGCCTCCAGCTTCGTTACCTGCAGACTCTCCTGGAGATGGCAGGCGAGCAGAACAGCACCATCATTCCCGTTCCCGTGGATATCGTCAGCACCCTGCTACCCAAGGCACGAGGGAATGACCAGGGGAAGTAGAACTCGAAGGGGGTGGCTATGGAGCAGTGGATAGCCCGCCACCGCTGGCCCCTGGCCGTGACGGTCATCGGCCTCGGTCTGCTTGTGGCGGCAGGGACGATTCTCGCCCAGCCGCCGGTCCCTCACGCCGTCATGCCGGACGGAGACTGTCTCAGCTGTCACCAGACCGGCGCGTCGGGAGCGAGCCGTCTGGCCTGGGACCACCTGGGACGTAGCAACGAGGACTGTGCCAACTGTCACGAAGTGAGCGGAGCACCCGCTGGCGTCATCACCCACCCGATAGTCGGCCGTGAGAATTGCCTCTCCTGTCACCGCGAGGGTGTGGGCACGGCACCGCGGTTGACGGCAAACCATGTCGATTTCGCGAACGACGACTGCCGCGAATGCCACAACCTGTCTCCAGAGGCTGCAGAGCCCACGCCCGTGCCGACGCCTACTCCGGGGCCCAAGCCCGAGGCCATTCCGCCCCCTCCGGCCACTAACGTGGGAGGCTGCGCTTCCTGCCACCAGCTCATCTTCGCGGACGAGGAGCACGCCGCATTCACGGGCCAGCCACTGGGCGATCCCGAAGCTGGCGCCGACCTGTACGCCCAGCTGTGCGCCGACTGTCACGGGGAGAATGGTACGACCCCGGTCGGCGAAGAAGACAAGGTCATCAACTCCCAGGACTACTGGGGTGCCCACGACGACGCGACGATCCTGCGCGACATCGGCATGGGCTCTCACGGTCAGATGACGGCCTTTGCCGAGGACTTCGGCGGGCCTCTGTCGTGGGACCAGATCCTCGACCTGGCAGGCTTCGTGAGGGCTTGGGGTCCGCTGGCGGTTGCCGGCCCCCCGGCCCCTGAAGAGAGTCCCACCTACTCAGGGTCGATTGGCCCCTTGCTGACCGATCGATGCGGCCAGTGCCACGGTGAGGCCGCCGGGCTCAATGTCACCAGCTTCGAGTCGCTGATGGCGGGATCCGAGTCAGGTGCGGTCATCGTGCCGGGTGAGCCGGAGCGGAGTCTGATCGTCGATGTGCAGCGCGGGGAGCACTTTTCCAATCTGAGTGAGGAGGAGCTGCAGCGATTCATCGATTGGATTGCCGGCGGCGCCCCCGAGTCCTAGCGAGTCGAGAGAGAGGATGCCCCACATTCGAGTGTCTCTCGTCAACGCTGGCACACCACAGCGTGCTGCACCAGCAGCCCGGGTTAGCCCTGCACAGCCGCGTCGTGTGTACCGTTAGTGTGAGGAGAAACGTATGGAGAGACTGAGGAAGTTGTTCGGATCCGCCACGGCAGTCCAGCAGGGACTCATCGTCGCCGGGGTGTTTATCGTGGCGTTCATCGTGCTGGGAATCGTCAGCATTAGAGTGTGGGAGGCAACGAACACCTCCGCTTTCTGCGCCGACGTCTGTCACGGCGTCCATCCAGAGGAGCCAACCGCTTACCACGACTCGTACCACGCAGAGGTCAGGTGTGTCGAGTGCCACATGGGCCGAGTGAGCACGCTGCGGAAGGTCGTCCTGAAGGCGAGCCACGCGCGACACCTGCCGGAGACGCTATTCCAGCAGTACGATCGACCCGTCGAGGCTGAGACGCTTATCCCTCCTGATCAATCCTGCGAGCGCTGCCACTGGCCTCCATCCTTCCACGGCGACACTGTGCGTGAGATCCAGCACTATGAGGAAGATCGCGACAACACACTGTTTCGCACGTACTTGGCCCTGCGCACCGGCTCGGGAGGAGCGTGGGTCAAGACCGTCGGAGAGGGCATCCACTGGCATATCGCAAACAAGGTTGAGTTTGTCGCGACGGACGAGGACCAGCAGGACATCCGCTGGGTGCGGGCGACACTGCCCGACGGCAGCACGGTCGAGTACAACGACGTCACCGATCCGCTGTCGGCGGAGGAGATCGATGCCGCGGATCCCAGAGTCATGAGTTGTGTGGACTGCCACAACCAGATCGGACATCCCTTCTATTCGCCCGACCGCCTGGTGGACCTAGCGATGCAGGCGGGCCAGCTCAGCGGACAGCTCCCCTACGCGAAGCTGGAGCTGGTTGGGCTCCTGTCACGGGAGTACGAGAGCCAGCAAGACGCCATCGCGGCCATCGAGTCGCTGCCCGAGCGGTACACGGCCGACTACCCTGAGGTCGCCGAAAACTACGCGCAGGAGATCGAGCAGGCCGCCGAGGTGGGAAAGAGCATGGTGGAAGTCATCGTGTTCGAGGAAGAGGGGGTCACCTGGGAATCCTTCCCGGACCATATGGGCCACGGAGGGCACAAGCCCTTCCCCGGCTGCTTCCGCTGCCACAACGGCACGCTCCAGACCGACGCCGGTGAACCGGTGCGCATCCAGTGCACCCTCTGCCACTCGATACCGGAGAAGGCCGGGCCGGCGGAAGAGCCTCCGGAGATACCGGCAGCGAAGCTCAGCAGCCCCCCGTCGCATGAGGCGGTCAATTTCCTTTCAGAGCACCGTTGGCAGGCTGACGACGGTTGCGCTGAGTGCCACGGCGATGTCGCGTTCGGTACAGATGACTCTAGTTTCTGCGCCAATTCGGCCTGCCACGGTCAGGAGTGGCCACAGCTGAACCTTGACCCTACTGAGGAGCATCCCATCCCCTTGGAGGGAAAGCACGCAGACGTATGGTGTCACGACTGTCACGAGGGAGCCAGGAAGCCTGAGTACGAGTGCTCCAACTGTCACGAGCCGCCGCCGGATCACTATGGCCAGCAGTGCGAGGATTGTCACACGCCCGCCGGCTTCAAATCTGCAACTCTGGGCGAGCAAGGCGCGGCGTTTGATGCTGATACGCACCCCTTCCCCCTTGATCACGGAGGAGCGGACGGGACGTGCACGCTGTGTCACGCTGGCAGCGATGCGGACACCTACAGCTGTATCCCGTGCCACGAGCCTGTACGAACCAGCAAGCTTCACGATGTCCAGGGCATCCGTGACATCTTCGCCAAGTGCACCGACTGCCACCCCTAGGCCCCGTCTACGAGCTCCTGACGCGAGTTCAATAGTCCATTAGCCTCACCAAGAGAGGGACCCCAATAATGGGAGTCCCTCTCTTCGCGTACCGGCCAGGAGCACTCTGCCGAGCAGCCGCCGCCCATTCACCGCCACTCCCCTTCAAGAGCGCCTCAACAAAAACATCCGATATCCTACGGGGCGGCACGCCGTCCCCATCCCTTGCGTCCACCGCGCGACGGGCGCACCGTCGGGTGGCGCCCACTCTGCCCTGCGCTCCCGCCCCAAGGCGTGAGGCGCCCGGCTGCAGCCCTGGCTGAGGGCGTGAGACCAGGGCCGATGCCATGGAGTCCCAAGCGAGCCGTCGCTAATGCCCAGACGGGAGTGGGGCCGATTCGTCATTGACTCCACCATGGCCGACCATCTATGATAGTGTCGCGCGTGATGGGAACCGTGTCGCGAGGCGCCCGTTGCGGCGTCGCGCAGAGCATTGTCTCGGCTACGTGTTGCCCTACACGAAAGGCGTACCCGAGTGCGAGGAGCGTATTGCAGTGACAGAAAGGGAGAGGTGCCGTCATGACGAAGGAAACGAAGCGATTCTTGCTCAATAGTCTCGCCTGGGCTGCGCGCGCGCTGGGCGTCCTGGTGAGCGGACCATTCGTCTATTTCCTGCTCTTCCGGAGCAGCCAGGTGGTCCCGAACCTATCCTGGCGCGCCCCGAACCAGCTTCCGTTGCTCTTCGCGTGGATAGCCGTCCTCACAGGCGTCGTGTTGGCCTGGCGATGGGAAATGATCGGTGGCACGGTCACGGCGGTGTCGGCTGTCTTGGTCGTGGCTCTCGGCTATCTGGGCTGCGGCGCTGATGAACTACTGACCTGCACGGTGGTGGCCGGGCCATACCTGCTGACTGGACTGGTCCTCATCGGCTGCTGCTGGGGTCGGGAGAGGTTGCGCTCCTCGGGCCAGGACGGCAAGCTAGCCGCGTAGACTCTCTCACCCTTGATATCGGCACCAGAGGCGGCTGCGGCCCGCCACGCCATTAGACTTGGGAGGCGAACCACTCATGGGTGACACTCGCTGTGACGCAAGAATGACTTGCGTGCCGGAGGAGGAGACGCTTGATCAGAATGAGTACGCTGGGGTCCCACGCCGCGCATTCCTCCGCCTCGCCGTTGCCGGTCTGGCTACCGCTGGGGCGGGAGCCACGATCCTGAGCAAGCGCCGCCGGCATGCCGTGGCGTCCTCGACATCCCCACCATATGCGCTGGTGATCGACGCCACCAAGTGCAGGGGGGATGGGGCATGCGTCGAGGCTTGCCGGCTCCAGAATGGGCTGCCCGAGGGGCAGAGCTACATTCGCATCATCCAACATGGCGATGGAACAGAGCCCCAGTTTCTCCCCTTGCAGTGCCAGCACTGCGCCTCGCCGCCGTGCGCGACAGTCTGCCCCACAAATGCCACCTACGTACGAGACGACGGGGTCGTGCTGCTCAACCAGAGACTGTGCGTAGGATGCAAGTACTGCATGACGGCATGCCCCTATCAAGCTCGCGTGTTTGACGAGGAGCGCGGTGTCGTCGATAAGTGCTGGCTCTGCCTCGACCGAATCTACGACGGACAAGAACCTGCCTGCGTCAGCGCATGTGTGGTCGGCGCCCGGATCTTCGGCCGGACGGACGATCCGACCAACGAGGTCAGTGAGTTGACCGCGTCGGGCCGCGCCAGGCCGCTGCACCCCGAGTTCGGCACGGACCCTGGCATACTCAAGTACGTCATCGAGGAGTGAGGTTCTCCATGTATCCTGTCTGGGAATGGTTGCCGGCCATCTATCTCTTTCTGGGCGGCCTTGGCGCGGGCGCATTCCTGGTCGCTGCCACGGTCGAGTTCACGGGCCGTCGCTACGACTTCAGCTTCTCACCCACTACACTGGTGGGCGCCACCGTGCCCGGACCGCTGGTTGCCCTGGGCACCGTGCTCCTCATCTTCGATCTGGGAGCCGCTCTCCGGGAGCCATGGCGCATTCTCTACATGTTCACCCATCTCACGTCGGTGATGACGTGGGGTGTCTGGATCCTGACCCTGTTTATCCCTCTTTCGTTTGCCTACGGCTTTCTCGAGGTGATCGACACCTATCCGGCTACCTGGCGGCGGATCAAGAATGGTATTAGGTGGGAGCGACTCTCGTTTGTCAAAGACTTGCCAATCCGGCGGACCAAGCGGATTGTAGCAGCAGCTGGCTCGGTTCTCGCCGTCGGAACCGCGCTGTACACGGGTGTGCTGCTGAGCGCAGTCGGACCGGCCACCCCTTTCTGGTCGACGCCCATTCTTCCCTTCATTCCCATCTCGATGATGCCAGTCCTCTTTCTCGTATCGGCAATCTCAACCGGCGTGGGACTGACGGTCGACCTATCCGCAACGCTTGTCCTGCGGGACGTGCAACACCGCATTCCACAGCTCCCCTTGATCCACCTGGCCATGATAGGGGCCGAAACCGTGCTCTTGGGTATGCTGTTGATCACGGCCTTCGTGGACGGTGGAGCCGCGGCGCAGGCAGCGCTGGACATCGTGATCGGGCCTCACAGCCTGGTCTTCTGGCTTCTGATCGTGGTGCCTGGCTTCATCTTTCCCTTCGTCGTCCATGCCTACGCCGTCGGGCTTGGTAGGCACTCCCCCTTCTCGGGTCTAGGATCGGGTGTTGGCATCGTCGTGGCCGGGCTATTCCTCCGCTACCTGATACTCGTCAGCGGCCTTCCCGCCGCCCTGTAAAGGAAAACGCCTATGCTCCCCAAGAATTGGCCGCGCTGGGTCATCATCCCCATCGGTTTCGCCCTTGCCATTGCCAGCATCGGCGTCGGCCTGATCCTGGAACCGGCCGTCCAATCACTCGCGCTGCACGCCGAGCCCACACCGACCCTGCCTTGCCTCGAGTATGCCGCCCCTCTCTCAGGCGACTGCGTCGACTGTCACACGGATCTTCAGAGGCTGCAGCAGTTCGCCCTAGGTGAGAATGGGGATCAACACGTGCTCATCGAGACCGCCCACGTCAACTCAGTCCACGGTCAGCTCGGTTGCGTTACCTGTCACGGCGGGACCTCCGGAACGGACGCGGTGGACGCGGCGCACGTTGGACTCATTCCGGACCCCACGACGCGCTACCAACAGACTTGCCTCCTCTGCCACCGGGACCTTCGCGACCCGAGGTCAGAGGACACCTTGCACAGACCGCACGGGGCTGTCCTTGACTCGCCTCAGGTCGTGCGATGCAGTGCATGTCACGGCGCGGTCGGTCACGGCTTTGCCACTTCGACGGGTCAACGCGTCTGCTCTATGAGCGCTTGTCTCGACTGTCACGAGGCGCAGAATCTGGACGTGCAGTCCCAGAACTGCGGGAGCTGCCACATTGGTCCGCACGACGTTGCCACGGCGCTGAGCTGCAGCGACTGTCACACCTCGATCGAGATGTGGCATGAGACCCGCCTCTCAGTACACCCCATCGCTCTCACGGGCGGTCACGCCGATGCCGCCTGCTTCCAGTGCCACAACTGGCCCAACTTCGGCAGCCTAGACTACGTCTGCACGGACTGTCACGAGCGCCCCCACGACTTCGGCGGCGACCAGTGCACCGATTGTCACACGCCTGCCGGATGGGGCGTAGGTACCATGGAAGGACACGCGTTCCCCACAGACCACGGCGGAGCGGGGGGCAAATGCGCGACATGTCACCTGGGAGGCGATACGTCGACGTATTACTGTTTCACCTGTCACAGCAGCGCGAGCACTGTTGATGCTCACCGAGCGAAGGACGTGACGGACACTTTCGGAAAGTGCACAGATTGTCACACCGAGGAATGAAGGGAGGCAATGGCGCGGTGGATGGGGACGACGCGAGACAGACAGCCGGCTGAGCAGGACTGTTGCTACGCGCGCGTTCCGGTCAGGCGAGCTACCGAATCTCATCCGCGCTCGTAAACGGATCCCGAGGGTGGGCTGTGGAACCCAACATTGATGGTCACCTGGCGCCGACCCGGGCGTGGTCCCGGCGGCATAGCCTTGCGCGGCCCTGATCAAGGGGGTGAGCTGTTCTATGGACGCGATTCGACTGCTCTTGGTTGACGACCACGAGATCGTGAGGGCGGGGCTGCGTGCCCTGCTCGATCGACGAGACGACATGGAGGTGGTGGGCGAGGCTGCCAACGGCGAGGAGGCAGTCGATCTGGCCACCGAGCTGGCACCGGACGTGGTTCTGATGGACGTCACCATGCCCGGTATGAGCGGCGATGAGGCGACGCGCAGGATACTCGAGGGCGCCCCTGAGACGAACGTGCTCGCTCTCAGCGTCCACGAGGAGGACGCCTACTTCTTTCACATGTTCCGGGCCGGCGCGTGTGGCTACGTCCCGAAGCGAGCAGCGCCGCACTTTCTGCTAACCGCCATTCGCACGGCAGCCGAAGGCGACGTCTTCCTCCATCCGTCAGTCGCTGACACCCTCGTGCGAACGTGCCTCAGCCACAGGCAACAGGGCGCGGAACCCGGCCCCTATGACGGCTTGACCGAGCGGCAGCGGGAGGTCCTCACGCTCGTGGCCGAAGGGTACTCGAATGCCGACATCAGCGAGAGGCTGGGCATCAGCGTCCGCACCGTGCAGCGCCATCGAGGGAACGTGAGAAAGCTTCTCGATCTGGACGGGGATGTGGAGTTGGTGAAGTACGCCCTTCGGAAAGGGCTGATTCAGCTACACGAAGGATAGTGACCGGTCGACTCTGGGCCGGGCTGCGTGGATCACTGCGGGATCTGCATCTCGAGCTCAAGCCGGTCGTGTTTGATCCGTCCAGGCCCTCGTCTGGCGCGTCAGCCTCCTCGGGCGACTATCGGGAAATAGCTGCTCGAGCGATGAGGAGGCAAGCCGATCGCATCGTGGTGGATCTCCAACGGTCCGGCCCCACCGTCGACCGGCACGGACAGGCGCCGCGGCAGCCAGCCTTCCCCTGGCGGCGACGGCCAATCGGGCGGCTCGATCACGAGACCGTACTCCCCGATCATTAGGTCGAGCGTCACGT
>JASFVD010000007.1:0-16622 GCA_050050015.1 Anaerolineae bacterium
GTGGGTCGATCACGACATCTACTGGCTAACGGCGGGTGTGACGGGCACGCTGATGACGGAGCGTTCCGGGAATCCCTCGGGCGTGGCCGAAGAGGGCGCGTTGTGGACCACCGAGGTCGCAGAGAGCAACATTGGCGAAGACAACTACCGCTCGTGGTACCCATCGGGTCGGGACGGCGATCACTGGTATTGGTCGAAGCTTTGGCGCAACTACTCCCTTGGAATAGGAGACTACGACCAGACGTTCGACGTGCAGTTGCTAGAGCCTGAATCCGCCGGCACCGCTGCCTTGACCCTGTACCTACAAGGTGAGGTTGGAAGTCCCGACCTCTTCCCGGACCACCAGGTCGTGGTCCATCTGAACGGGAACGGACCGCTGTCTGAGACGTTGGCGTGGGATAGTGACGCGTACTTCTCCGAATCTCTCGTGGCACCTCTCGAGACGCTCGGTCCTGGCACGAACCAGGTCCGCCTAGTGATACCGGACGGAAGGGGCACGTCGGGCATCGACCGGCTGTGGCTCGACGCCATCGAGGTATCCTATCCTGTCAGTGGGCTGGGAGGCGCGGCGGCCATGGTGGAAGCGCAGCCAGGCGTGAAGCGATACACCGTGACTACCGGCTACGGGGGGGCTGAACCGAGGATTTATGACGTTTCACAGATCTCGGCTGCCCGCGTGCTGTCAGACGCCGCAACGAGCGGCGACTCGGTAACCTTCGCCGACAACGACGAGGGTGAGGCCTCGTACTTCATCTTCTCCGAGAGCCATATTACCACCCCGGGATGGATCAGACCGATTCAGCCCCTGGAAGAATCTCTGCTTGGGGCGGAGTACCTGATCATCTCTCACTCGGACTTCATCACGTCAGTGGCGCCACTGGCTCACCATCGGGCCGTGAGCGACGGGCTCGACGTGCGGACGGTATCAGTCGAGGCTATTTATGACACGTTCGGTGATGGTCGCATGGACCCTGCTGCTATCCGCCGCTGCATCAGCGATACGTACCACAGCTCGTTCCCACCGTTACTCGACTACGTGCTGCTGGTGGGCGACGGGACCTACGATCCACTGGACAATCTGGACAGTCCCTACCACCGGCCGACCTTCATCCCCCCATACTTGGCCTACGGTGATCCATACCAGGGTGAGGTGACGGCCGACAACCGCTATGTGACGCTGGACGGCCCGGACGACCGTCTCCCAGAGGTCTCGTTGGGCCGCCTGCCCGTGAATTCGCCGGCGGAAGCGGCCGCCGTCGTCAACAAGGTCCTGATGTACGAACTGGAGCCGCCTCTCTGGCCGTGGAACGAGACGCTGTACTTCTTTGCCGATGCGTCGGAGGAGGACAATGCCTTCCACGAGGAATCGGATGACCTATACGATCGGGCAGCCACGCTCGACGGTCTTAGCCCCGAACGCCGCTACTACTGCAAGCAGGACTGCAGCCAGCCTCATCTCATCGAGGGGAGGACGGAGATGCGCCGCGCCACGCTGGACGCGCTGAATCGCGGGTCTCTCCTGGCCACGTGGGTTGGGCATGCCTTCTGGCACCAATGGGGCACCGACCGGGTATTTCACTTGGAAGACGTTTCGTCACTACACAACGGGGGAGCGCTGCCCGTCTACCTGCAGATGACGTGCTTGACTAGCTACTTCTCTCTTCCAGATACGGATGCGCTGGATGAGGCCCTCCTGCGACTGGAGGGTGGGGGGGCCGTCGCCACGTGGGGCTCCACGTCGTTTGGACTCACGGCAAGTCACGTGAAGATGCACCATGGCTTTGTCGGTGCTGCCCTGGGTGACGATCCGCAGCCGCTCGGTCCCTCCGCCGACGCGGGAGAGCTAGAGGCTCCGTCCAGCTACTGGGACTCGTTCGTGTTGCTGGGAGATCCGGCGATGAAGTTGAACCTCGAGGTGGTCCCCTGGTCTCACCAAGTGGCGCTTCCGCTGGTGATGCGCGGATCCTACTAGCCGGACCACGCGCAAAGGGATGCCTTTCTCCCTGCCAAGAGCACAGCCAGCTCGCGGAATCGGCTCGAGGGCTCTTGGCAGGGCTGCCCGACTACTCCTTCACTTGCCCCTTGGCTTGATCCCTTCGCGGCAGGCAGGTAACGATCAACCGATTCACCGTGCTCCCATAGGGATGACACGTGACCAATGTCAGCCGTTCGTCATCCGATGCGCCCAGGAGCTGTGCGTGCTCCAAGCGACGCTCGAACGGGGCTCCGGCCTCGCGGACCACAGCTATGGTGCTCACAGTGTAGCGGTGACGCTCGTTTTCGGCGTACACAGTAACCTCGTCGCCCAGCTGCACTAGGTGGAGGTAGCGAAACACCTCTCCCCCCGTCGTGTTGTGACCATTCACGACGGTGTTGCCTGTAGTGCCCAGGGGTGCTGAGTCCGTATGCCACCCCAACGCTCCTCCATCCGGGACCTCCCACGTGCGGACTGGGCGCCCGAGCATCGACCCTATGGTGGGCGTGACAGGAACCACGGGCGCATCCAGACCGAGAGCGGGAATGACGAGTCGTGTCGGCACCGCCTTGCTCTGGATCCGTTCGGGCGCAGGCGGCGCCGCAGATGGATTCGAATCAACGGGTGACGGGCGCAGGTCATCCGCTTCGTTCGGGACGGTAGAGGGATTGGCATTCCGGACGCCTATGGCTGTCGAGGTCGTGCCCCTAGGCATGGCCCGCAGAGCTGAGACGAGAATCCCTCGCCTTTTGGTCGGGCTCGTCTGTGTGTCGGGCGCCGCTGACTCCTGGACCTGGCCAGATAGGTGGGGCTGCGCGTTGCGCCGGCCGGCGCGAGCGGGGGCGGCTTTCACGGGCCAGGAGCCTTGCAGAAGAGACCGGGTGATGCTGGGACGGAGCAGGCCAACACCGTTGCACAGTAGCAGGACGCCCAGGCCGAATAGGAGCAGCTGAGCGATGGTCCGAACGTGGCGCCGGTCGCTTGTGTCTACACCGAGAGCGTACGCCAGCGTCCGTATGGCTCGCCGAAATGCCCGGGTCACCAAGGCGCCGAGCCCTCGAGCCGACTCCGAGGACTCGAGGTCTTCCTCCAGTGGGTCTTCGAGCGTGCCAGGCGCCGGTTCTAAGTAAGCCACTTTCCACGTGGTCGATGTCGTGCGCCCCCTCCTCGAGGGGACGGAGTGTCGATCAGAGCTCTCTGTCCCGCGTCTCTTATCCTCTCCGCGCGGCGATCGCGGCGGCGCAGCCGCTGCCAGGGGAGTCTCGCGCTGAGTGAGGACCCTTCTCTTGTCCCTCTCGTGCCGATCGGAATCGGAGAGCGCGATCCGCTCTGGCGATCGATGGGTTGCTGGCCGGTCCGGCTGTTTCGCGCGACGCTGCTCGCCGCTCTCCTGCAGCTCCAGGCCCTGTTGCCTCTGCTCCAGCGTGCGCGATACCGACTTGAACTCTGACTTCCAGCTCTCCGTGCCAGTGTCCAAAGCTTGCCACGCCTCGGCAAGCCTGTGCGAGGTCTCTTTTCTACGTTCCGGAGATGCAGAATGGCGAGGGCGCGTGGCAACAGGTTGCTCCTCGTGCTGGAAGCCCGCTGGGCGCTCGCCGCGCGGACGGCCGCCATCGCCCTGTGCACTCGCCGGGCTTGCCGGCTGGCATGCGTCTTGGGCGTGGCCCGGGTCCGCTATGGCTGGTGGCGCAGATTCGAGGGACGCATCGTCCACCTGGATGAACCTGACGGCGCACCGAAGGCACCATTCGGCCGCGGAGGGTGTATTGACGGCGTGAGACAGCAGAACCCAGCCCTCGACGTTTGTCGTGTCCTGTCTGAGGAGGCTTCCAAGGATCTGTCTGGCCCGGACGCGATCTCCCGCGCGAAGGGCGGCACGAGCCTGTGCTAGCGCTTGCTCTGCGCTCAAGATACCTTTCTGGTGGCGCTGTAGAAGCTGGTCGCCCTGCGACCGGCGGGCTGCTGGGCGACGCAGCCATTGTCCTGCTGAACCCCGTGCACCGCAGGGCTTGTTACCTCTGGCAGCCCACGCGGTTGCCTGGCGCAGGAGGCCTGGGTTCTGCAGGCGCTCAAGGACTCAGGACCTGGCTGGAAGGTGACCGCCGGACCGTCTGGGTCAATGGATTGTCCACGGGGCCGGATGTGCCCACCTTCAAGAACGAGGGACTACTGCTCCGTCGCTCTCCTTCGTCGTGCCCAGGCGATTACCACTCCGATCAGCAGCAGCCCGATGCCGATCTGCCACAGCCCCACTGGGAGACCTGGTCCTCCGGTCCCACCTGCCACCGGCACGACCATAGGGACTGTTGGCGAGGGCGGAAGCGTCGGTGTGTCCGCAGGTGGAGTGGATGGGGGCTTACGCGTGTTTGTGGGCTCTGGCGTCTCGGTTGGAGGAGGAGTGTCCGTTGGCTCGGGTGTGTCCGTCGGCTCAGCGGTGTCTGTAGGTGTTACGCCAGCCTCGACGGCGGGCATACCCAACCATCCGGTCAGAATGAACGCTGCGACGGCGACCAGACATAGAGCAATAGGAATGAGCAATGTGTTAAGGCGGGTGCGTGACTGCATGGGTTTGACTCCTTTTGGCTTAGTAGCCTCTGCAGCCGACTGGAAGGACACCTTCCAAAGTCCTGCGAGGGCAGGAACGATGCTGGATGGTCGCTGTGCTAAGACAGCAATCTGACGCGATCCTAGCGTCAACAACCGCTGAACTCACGCCTACGGGCCCCCGCCTTGCCCAGAGCAAATCGACCCCTCGCGGCCCTCTCGTCGCTCCCTGGCCCGATGGGCGTAGTCCAACGAGCGTCAGAACAGTGTGAGACGGTCCGGTCTCTCATCGCGCGCCGGAAGCCCGTCTGTCTCATGGGCGCGCGAGGGGACCGAGGACTTGCCCTATTTTACTTGAGAACGGCCTCGCCGTCAAGGCTGATTGCAGCGCCGGCCTAGACGCGGCACGAGGCAATGCCAACCAGATGGCGCTGGGGATCACTGATGTCTGAAAGCTCTGTTGTGCTCATAGGCGTCTCGCGGGCGGCGGGTCCCGGTCGAGACAGACGCCAGTCACTGGACGACGCGCCTGGTCACCCAGGCCGAACCTTGCGCCGTCAAGGCCTGCTGCATCCTACCTCGAGAGGTCATCAGGCCCCTCCGGCACCAAGGTGTTGACCCGCGTCGGCTCCTGGCCGCTCATATGCTTCACGGTTTTGGACACGTGGTGATGGGTCGTCTCGATGAACAGTCTATGGCGCGGCCGGTCACCGTTGGCTGCGGTACCGACCACATACAGGCCGGGCACGTCCGTCTCCATCGTCTCCGGATCGAACCGGGGCACCCGACCCAGTCTCTCCAGCGTCACGCCGGCCTGCTCAAACAGGCTCAGGTCCGCGCGATAGCCCGTGCACAGGAGGACGAAGTCTGCCCTGTGTTGCGTTCGCTCGCCCTTGAGGATCTCTCCGTCGCGCGTCGGTGCTAGCGTCACGAACCGCGGTCCGATGCTCACAGGTGTCGTTCGCGGCAGGAAGGTGATCTTGTTCTCTCGGGTCAGCGTACGGAAATCCTCCATCAGAGCGGACCTGACGAACAAAGGGTCAAAGGTTGCCCGGCGGTAGCTGAGCGTGACCTCTGCGCCCGCCCGCCAGCAGCGGGCTGCGAATTCCAGCGCTGAGTTGCCACCCCCTACGACCAGGAGGCGCTGGCCGAAGTATTGATGGGGATCATCGAGCTGGTGAGTAACATGAGGGAGATCTTCGCCTGGAATGCCCAGGCTATTCACCTTTCCCATGTCGCCGGTCGCCAGCACCACCCGCGATGCGTGGTATGCGTGCTTCTCTGATCGAGTCACAGTCGTGAGGTCGAAGCCCTTGCCCGATGGCTCAAGCGCGACGACCGGCTCGTACGCTCTTATGCGCAGGTTGAACTGCCGGGCGACGGCGCGCAGGTAGGCCAGGTATTGCTCGCCGGTAATGTGATCGTGATCGGCGAAGGGAATCGGCACGCCGGCGATGGCTGTGCGCTCGGCGGTGCTGTAGAAGTGCGTGTGCCGAGGCCACGTAGAGATGGTGTGGCCGATCTGCCGAGCTTCGAACAACAGGTAGTCAAGCCCCACCTCCTGGAGCGCCGCAGCCAGCTCCAGCCCAATCGGCCCTCCTCCGACTATGGCTACGTCCGTCTCGTTCGGCTTGCGGGGTTCGGTCACGTTTGCGCTCTCCCTCCAGTGCCTCGATCAGTATCAGCGTTTCGAGACGTACAGCCTTGCCAGGGTGCCGAAATCGCGCTGACAGACCACAGACTCCGCTCAGGCGAGCCGGCGTGCTGCTGGGCCAACGTGGCGCGAGGTCCAGAGGCGCACTACTTCCATCCCAGGATCATCCCGAGCATTCGCTACGCTGCCCGCTATGAGCGCACCCCCGCGTCTCCATCAGAGTAGGTGGAACGCGGCGATGATGGGCGCGAAGAGCGATGACACGAGGGACATGACTGTGATCAACGTGTTGAGCGAAGGGCCGGCAGTATCCTTGAAGGGGTCTCCAACCGTGTCGCCCACTACGCCTGCCTTGTGCGCGTCCGAGCCTGGACCCCCGAAGCGCCCTCCCTCGATGTACTTCTTTGCATTGTCCCACAGTCCACCGGCATTCGACATCAGCAAGGCGAAGATCACTCCGGTGAAGATGGCCCCGCCCAAGAAGCCGCCGAGGGCCTCCGGGCCGAGGAAGAATCCCACCAAGAGAGGCAGCGTCACTGCCAGAAAGGCGGGCCACACGAGTGACGCCAGGGCGCCTCGGGCGGCCAATGCTACGCACGCTGCGTAGTCGGGGGGCTCTGTGCCGGCCAAGATGCCGGGTCGCTCCGAGAATTGGCGGCGCACCTCCTCGATCATGTCGAAGGCGTTGTCCGTCACCGATAGCATGGTCAGGGCGCTGAAGAGCGGAGGAGTCACCGCCCCAAGCAGCACCCCTGCCACAACGACGGGATTCCGAAGGCTGATGATCAGCTCGACTCCGCGAGCCCCCACCACCTCGGCGTAGGCGGCGAAGAGAGCGAGCACCGTGAGCGCCGCGGCGCTTATGGCGAATCCTTTGGTGATCGCCTTGGCTGTGTTACCTGCCGCATCGAGCACGTCCGTCGTGTCGATGACCTCCTGCCCCATGCCAGCCATCTCTGCGATGCCTCGGGCGTTGTCCACGATCGGCCCGTAGGCGTCAGAGGACACAATCATCCCGCTGATGGACAACATGCCCACAGCACTTATGCCCACACCGTAGACTCCGCCTATGCCCGACCGCTGAGTCAAATAGAAGGAGAGCAACATTGCCAAGACGATGCCGATGATGGAGGGCACGATGCTAACCAGTCCGTAGCTGAAGCCCGTGATGATGTTGATCGCCGCCCCGGAGCCTGAGACGCGGGCGGTTTCGACGACCGGCCGGAATCGCGCCGACGTGTAGTAGTCGGACGTGAAACCGATCACCACACCCGTGATAAGTCCGGTCAGAGTTGCCCAGAGTAGGCCAAGACTGAAGTCACCGAGCAAGACCAATGCTGTAGCCAGCGCGGCGAAGATTCCGGTGGTGATGATCGTCCCGGTGTTGAGAGCTTGGCCGGGGCTGCCGCCCTCGTCGACACGGACGAACCGCAAGCCGATCAGCGAGGCCACAATTCCCAGCGTGCAAAGCATGAGTGGGAACAGCACATGTCTTACCTGGACTGCCGGATCGGCGGCGAACAACGAGGCCCCGAGAAGCATGGCGGCCACCGTGCTTGCCACATAGCTGTCGAAGACATCGGCTCCCATGCCTGCCACGTCACCTACATTGTCGCCGACGTTGTCGGCCACCACGGCGGGGTTTCGTGGATCGTCTTCCGGTATGCCGATTTCGACTTTGCCGACGAGGTCGGCTGCTATGTCGGCTGTCTTGGTATAGATGCCGCCGCCCGCCTTGGCCAGGAGGGCCAGCGCAGAGGCGCCAAAGCTGAAGCCGAGTACGATCTCGGGGTCGGCGGTAATGAGATAGATGGCGCTCATGCCGACGATTGCGAGTCCGACCATGGCCAGGCCCATCACGGAACCGGCGTGGAAGGCCACCTGGAAGGCCTCCCGAAGGCTCACTTGAGCCGCCGTCGCGCTGCGTACGTTCGCCTCCACAGCGATGCTCATACCCAGGTATCCTGCGATGGCGGAACAGACTGCTCCGGCGAAGAAGGCAACGGCCATAGAGAACCCACGCTCGGGTACGACCTGTACGGCCTCAGTGCCCAGATGCTCAATGTCGAAGGCAAAGACGACGCCAATGATGAAGCCCATCACGAGCGCCATCACGGCCAAGGTGAGGTACAGACGGCGAAGGTAGGTCCGTGCCCCGTCACGGATCCACGACGCCACCTCCTGGGCGCGTGCAGACCCAGGGTCTTGCCGGTGAACCCAAAGGTACAACCAAACCGCCACCGTCACAGAAGCAAGACCGGCGAATAAGGCGATGGCGGGCCAGGCCCTGGACTCTATCATAGGATGCCTCCTTCCTCGGGTCGAGCCGTCGACACGAACCTAGGCAGACCAAGCCGAGCGCCACCACCGGTAGTGGTGGATCCGAAGCTCTTGCGACGAAGGAAAGGGGTAGAAGAGTAGATCTACTTCGTTCCCCAGGAAGATGCCGCTACTGATGGTGCGGTAGGAGAAGGTGGCTGGCTCGGTTCGATTGACCATCTTGGCGTCCACGGTCTTCGTTGCCAGAGCGATCAAGCACTGCCGCAGGTGATCGACCCGTGAGTAGGGTAGGTCGCCTATATTGCCCCGCTCCGGGTCCGTGGCCAGCTCGCCGAGTCGTAGCTCCGCGAAGCAGATGGCCGGCAACCGTAGAAGGATGTTCGGATCCTTAACGATAAGCTCATAGAATGGCCTGGGGCTGAGGGAGCTAACCACTAGGGTGGTCACCGGAGCGATCTCCTGGTAGAGGTGGAGTCCCTCTGCGGTCTCTGGCAGCGTGTGGGTGGCGTCGAGTCCGAGGACGCGGCCATCGGCAGTTACCAGATACAGCTTCCCAAGCGCGTGCAGGGGGACGTGCTCCAGCACCCGGTAGACTGAGATGTAGATTGAGGCCTTTGGGCTTCCATCCTCGTGGGGCACGCAGCGCCGGATGCCTTCCTCAATCGGGAAGCAGTCGTGTCGGAACTCAGGGTCGACCTCGAAGAAGATGGCCTGTCCGCGTGCCTTCTTGGTCGTCCCCACGGCATAGTAGACACCAAACTCCTGGGGTGTCAACATCGAGGCAATCAAAGCCTCGGGTATGAGTGATAGGTACAGTCGAACGTTCCTGGCCATCATCATCCTCCTCTTCGGAGAGGTCCTTCGGCACAAGCCGGGGAACAGCTTGCATGGAACGGAACCTCACTTCCGTCTTGAGTCCGCCCGACCAAGTCCCCTCAGGCTACTCGAGCACCAATCTGAGTTGATGCATCCCCCAGTGTCTTTGACTTTCTCCTCTTCTCCGGCTCGCACGTGATGAGGTCAGGGATCTCCGGTATTGTCACCTGTCTCCCTGCTCAGCGCAGTCTCGTACTGTCCCTGCGGGCCGTGACGAGTCGCAGTGAAGCAACCAAGGCCCGCAATCTGAACGAGCTTGGGTCCTGATTACAGCGTCCTTCTTCGACCCGGACGTCGACGGCGCGTTGCGTAGCGTTCTCGAAGGAACCCCGCCCAGCGACCTGCGTCTCCGACCTCCTGGATCAGAGGATCAGGATAATCCCGAAGACGATCTCCGCTGCCAGACTGACGAGGTTCGACCATTCGTTCAGCGATCCATCAATCAGCATAGATGCGAGGCGGGCGGCAGCAATGGTGAGGTACATGACACCCAGCATCTGGTACGCCGTGGGCGTGCGGACGATGAGGGGGAAGGCGCCCACCCCGATGAAGAGGCCGCCGAAGATGGATCGGATCTCTGTGACTCCGCGCGGGCCTGTGGTCTCTAGGCCCGTGAACCCTGGCACCGCCGATGGTCGGATCGCGGCCAGCAGGCCGGTCGCGATAGTGCCAATGCAGCTCACGATCTTGAGGATCTGCAGAATCATAGTTTGCTCCTTTCATTCATACATATCCCGCTCTTGGCGGGCACGCCGCCGCTCCCGGAGCCAACCCACAGTGGGAGGGATCCAACACAGATTGGAGGCGATTGTCTCCAGGGCTGTCAAGACCTGTGTGGAGGGACTGAATCCGAGCAGTCGCGCTAGCAGCAATCCGAGCGGTGCGATCAGGATCACGGACAGGCTGGCGATCATGACGGGATGCCGCACGTAGGCTGTCACAGCCTCGTCCCAGGAGCCTGACCGTCGGCGCAGGAATAGCAGACCGGAGACATTGGCTCCGATTTGATCGGACAGGGCGTAGAAGTAGGGGATGTAGAAGCCCGACACACCGTAGACATCGACGCCCAGGGCACGACTAGCCGCGTCTATCCACCAGGGCAGGGTCATTCCGACGAGCTTGCCCCAACCGTAGGCCTCGGCCATGCCGGCGGGGCCACTCCCCAACCGCTTGCGAAGCGCGAAGAGCCCTTCGAGCAAGCTCTCACCCTCGCCGGACACAGTCCGGACGAGGCCCTGGCCCACTGGGCTCCGTTGGAGTCCAAGCGAATCGAACACACCTCCGAGAAGCAGTCCGCCAACGAAGCCGACGACGGTGTACCTGATCAGCTCATCGAACTCTTCGGCCTCTTCCTCCAGCGGGAGTTGCTCAGCGTGGTCTCGTTCGTTCATGATCGCGTGCGACCCGAGTCTGGTCCGCGGTGACGCGCGTCAGGTTGTCCTTTGCCACTGGCTACACCGTTCATGCTCTGCAGCTCCTTCCCCGGAGCGCCCCGTTGTCGCGGATGGCGATCGCGTTCCTCGCTTTGCTGAGCTCGGAAGAAGCCGTCGAGCGAGGGCCGTCCAAGAGCAACCCCGCGGGCGCCGGTTAGGACGACGCCGGATCTTGCGGAACTGGGTTGACCCTGAGACTTGCAGCGACCCCATCGTGCGCACTGGGAAACGCGCGGAGCTCGCTTGTGGTCTGTGCCAACGAAGACTACGGTCCGCTCAGCGCCTTCTGAGGTCTATCCAGATTCATTGAACTCGGAGACCTCGAAGACCGCAACGGTGGCTCTGACCGAGTGCCGGCGTCAGATGTCGCCGATTCTGACAAGAGTGTTGTCGCTGCGGTGTTCCCTCTGCGATGGTGCTACCCCTGCACTCGCAGCATCCAGGGTGCCATGGCCCAGACACGCTCGCGGTTCAGGAGTCGCAGGGCATCCCACAGGGTAGTCCAGCCCTCCTCTCCGTTGCGGGGGAACGGGAGGGGTAGGAATTCCTGTTTTGGCGGTACGATCTGCACCACGGTGACATCCTGTTCTGGGTCGAGCTTGGCTAGGCTCTTCGCCGCCTTCAGGGCGGTCTGGAAATCGCCCAGCTCGTCCACCAGGTTTCTGGTGACCGCCTGTGTGCCGGTCCACACTCGTCCGCGGGCCACCTGTTCCACCTCTTCGTCTGTCATGCTCCGTCCCTGAGCAACTATGTGCTTGAACCGCCCGTAGGTCTCGGCCAACTCCTCGCGTATCTGCTTGCGCTCCTCCTCGTCGAAACGTCTGAGCTCGGAGTGAAGGTCGGCTCTGGCGCCCCGATGCAGCTCCTGGCGGCCTACTTCCAGATTATCGTACAGGCCTCTGAGCACGAATTTGCCGCCCCAGATGCCGATCGAGCCTGTCACCGTGGTCGGACGGCCTACGATATGGTTTGCAGGGGCACATACGTAGTATCCGCCGGATGCAGCTTGCTGGCCCATAAGTGCTACCACGGGCTTCCGCTCCCGCAGCCGTCTCACCTGCCGCCAGATGAGATCGGAGGCCAAAGCGGATCCGCCTGGGGAATCGACGTGAAAAATGACTGCCGCAATGCGTGGGTCGGCTTCGGCCTGGCGAAGTGCCGCCGTGAGGGTCTCCGCGCCGGCCTGGGCCTCGACGGGGAGCGGGAGGGGCGTCGGCATACGACGGCTCTTGCCGGGCACGATCATCCCTTCCAGAGACACGACCCCAACCCTCTTCCTCGTGGTCCAACGAACCGGTCGTCTAAGCCAGCGCACCGCATCGCCCCAAGAAACCAGAGGAGCGATGTCGCTCGTCGGCTCGGCGTCCAGAGCGTCAGGGGCTGTGCTCGTGTCCTCCTTGCGCGCCAGATGGGCTGCCAGTTCGTCCTCATAGAGCACGGCGTCAATCAAGCCCTTCTCCAGAGCGGTGCCGGGTGTCATCGGCATCTGATCAACGAGCTCGCGAACCTGGCCCGTATTCATCCCTCTCGCCTGAGCGACAGCCTCGGTGAATTGATCGAAGAGAGAATCAAGGATGGCCTCCAGCATCTCGCGATGAGGCTCGGTCATCGAGGTGCGACGGAACATGTCCGGCGCTACCTTGTACTCTGCGATAGACTCCAGGTCCGCCTCGATGCCCGCCATGGCCAGTGTATCTTTGAGGAAGAGTGCCTCGGTCCTAAGTCCCAGGGCGTCTAGCCGCCCGGAGGGAGGAGCAATGATCTGGTCGCAGGCCGACGCAAGGTAGTAGTCCCACGTGTCCGCTGAAGAGAGCCACGCCACAGTTCGTTTTCCAGCTTCGCGGATGTCGAGCATCATCCGGCGGAGAGTGTGGAGCGCGGCACTGTCGGCCTGAAGATTGTGGATGCGAAACACGACAGCCTGAACACGCTCGTCAGCGGTGATTACGTCCATCGCATCCTGCATCTCCTCCAGACTCAACTCGGAGGGGAAGACCGACAGCATGCTGAGCGGGAATGGAAGGGGGGTCCGCCGCGGGGCTCGCTCCGGGAATGAGCCGTCGACTGGCACGACGAGGGTCTCAAGACCCTTCCGCCGCAGCGAGCGGAAAGCGTTGCGAATGAACAGAAGGCCGTTGCGGGGGAGGTCCAGTGCGTTCATAATGGATGTCAGCCAAGCCTCAGCCCAGTCACCACGTCCAGGTCGAGTCCCGACCATCGGCTGGCGCCAACGTCCTCGGCTATGAAGTGCTGGTGTGCGCAGGCGGCAACCATCGCCGCGTTGTCCGTGCAGAGGAAGATTGGCGGATGGTACACTGGTATGTCGACCCGCTCAACCGTCTTCGCTCGGAGCGTGCGGTTGGCCGTCACGCCTCCGGACAGCAAGACGGCGGATACGTCGAAGTCTTCCGCTGCTTGTGCTGCCTTCGTGGAAAGTACGTCCACCACGGCGGCCTGGAAGCTGGCAGCTAGGTCGGCCAGAAGGTGCCCACGGGGAGGCTCGCTGTACTTCTGCACCTGGCGAAGCACAGCGGTCTTCAATCCGCTGAAGCTGAAGTCCCAGGTGTGAGCATCTGAGCCTGCGTCATCGAGCCAGGCTCGGGGGAAGGCGAACGCATGGGGATTCCCGTTCTCGGCCACACGCTCGATCTCGGGCCCTCCGGGATACGGGAGCCCCAGGAGCCGTCCGACTTTGTCGAAAGCCTCGCCGGCCGCGTCGTCAAGCGTCCCGCCGAGGTGCTCGTAGTCGCCGTGATCGCGTATGAGCGTCAGCTCCGTGTGACCGCCGGAGACGAGAAGGGACAGCAAGGGGAACGTGACGTCACCGTGGGCTGCGCCCTCAGCTGCCTCGCTTCCCTCGCCGTCGATCTCCAGCCAGTGGGCGTAGATGTGCGCTTCCAGATGGTTGATCCCTATCAGCGGGAGCCCTCGCCCCAGCGCCAGTCCCTTGGCTGCGTTGACACCTACCATTAGCGATCCCGCTAGGCCGGGGCCGTAGGTCACGGCCACGGCGTCCAGGTCGTCGAAGCCCAGATGAGCGTCCTGCATGGCCCTTTCGATAACAGGGACAATCGCCTTTACGTGCGCGCGAGAGGCCATCTCCGGGAAGACGCCGCCGTACTCGGCGTGGAGTTCCACTTGCGATGCAACAACGTTGGAGAGGATGTGCCTGCCGTCCTCAATAACGGCTGCAGCAGTCTCGTCGCAGGACGTTTCTATACCCAGGATTCGTGTCATCTCTGCCTCAATCCGATCGTCTCCAGAGTCCGCCCATCCCACGGACCTGGAATAGCTGATATACTACCCAAGCGCCTAGAGGTCTATCACCAAATCCTTTGGATAGTCCGTCAGATTGACCGGGGTGCCCTCGTTGTCGATCCAGATCACGTCCTCCAGGCGCACGCCAAAGCCCTGGTCGGGGTAATAGAGCCCGGGTTCGCAGGTGAAGATGTGACCTGACCGTAGTACATCCCTGTTGGTTGGATCATCGCTGAAGCGCGGTTCCTCGTGAACCGCTAGCCCCAGACCGTGGCCCACGCTGTGGACGTAGCCCGTCTCGGTCTTGGAGTCGGAGGCAATCGTGGGATGACCTCGGTCCTCAAAGAAATCACAGGTCATTTGCTGGTAGTGACGCGCCTCCACGCCTTCTGTGTACGCCTCGATCAGCAGGCCCACACATTCCTTCACGTCTCGATATGCGTCTGCTACCTCGGGAGGGGCGTAGCCGAGACAGAACGTGCGTGTCATATCGAAGAAGTAGCCGCCGCCAGCTTCGCGGGGGAAGATGTCGAACACGATGGTTTTCCCGAGAGCCATCACGTCCTCTGGTTGCCCTTTGCTGTGCGGAATACCGGCATCGCGCCCGATGGAGAAGATGAAGCCCTCTGGATCCACAAGCCGCTCTTCGGCGATGAATCGACTGATCTGGTCGTGGACACGACCCACCGTGAGCGGGTTACCGTCGGCTTGGAGGAGCACGTCGTTGCTCACGGTATGTGAGCGGAGAAAGTCGATAGTCCGCTTCACGATCGCGCAAGTGCGCCGCCCAACCTCCTTGACGCGTCTGGCCTCACGATCGTCCTTCGTGGCTCGCGCCTCGTCGATAAGGGGCGTATCGAAGTCTCCATAGACGGTAACATCGTTCAGGTTGGCATTGAGGCTGTTGAACAACACCCAAGTGCGGCCCTGATCGGCTTGTCCGTAGAAGCCCACACGTCCAGTGACAGACATATCGGCGAAGATGCGCCGGTATAGCTCGACCGTGGCAGCGAGCCGATCGCCCTGTTCGTGCAAGATGCCTATGAAGTCATATTTGTTCAGCGTCACGGTCGTCAGGCCGCTGGCTGCAGCTTCGTCACGCTCCATGGGTGAGCATAGCAGAACCGGCGCCTGGCCCCGTTTCTGTATGACGTATCCGTGAGTGAGGCGGGCACCGTTTGTCATGTACGTCAGTGCTGGATCGTCCCGGCCGCTACCGGTCACTACGAAGGCATCAAGATCGCGCTTTTCCATCAAGCGATCCAAATCTCTCTTCATTGCGTTATCTCCATGCGTCGGTCTACCGTGGTGATGATTGTGAGTTCTGCGGGATGGTCGCCCTCCCGCTCTAGCGGGCTGGATATCGGTTCGCGCGCCGCTACCTGTAGCGCTGATAACGCTGGAAAATCTCCCCCACGCTGCGTCCCTCGTGGACGCGCTGAATGACCTCGCCCAACAGGTCTGCCACCGAGAGAACCGTAAGGTTCGGTAGGCGTTTCTCAGGAGGCAGGTTGACGGAGTTGGTCGTTACGATCTCCTTGATCGGAAGCCCTTGCAGCCGCTCGACGGCCGGGGGCGAGAAGAGCGCGTGCGCTGAACACAGGTAGATGTCCCGTGCGCCTTGCTCTCGCACGATGTTCACTGCGTTCACCATTGTCCCTGCGGTGTCGATCTCGTCGTCGACGATGACCACGTCGTGACCATCCACATCGCCGACCAGCGTGAGGGCTTCCGTATCCACGCTGACGCGGCGCTTCTCGACCAATGCTAACGGCATGTCGAGCTCGGCAGCCAGGTTGCGACTCTTCTTCGCAAATCCCAGATCTGCGGCAACGACGACGGCATCCTCCAAGTCCTTCTCGCGCAGGTAGTCGGAGAGGATTGAGAAGCAGGTGAGCGCGTCTCCTGGAATACTGAAGAACCCCTGAATCTGGTCGGCGTGCAGGTCGAGCGTCATGTACCTGTCGGCACCGGCAGCGCCGATCACGTCCGCCATCAGTCGGGCTGTGATCGGGACCCGGGGTTGGTCCTTCTTGTCGGAGCGTGCATAGGCGAAATAGGGAATGACGGCCGTCACGCGATCCGGTGAGGCTCTTTTCAGAGCGTCCAAGAAGATCAGCAGTTCTATGATGTTGTGACTCACGGGCGGAGCCATGGTCTGAACCAGGAAGACGTCCTGTCCCCGTATGCTCTCTCCCAGACGAACAAAGATGTTCTCGTTGGGAAACTGGATGATCTCACGAGGTGAAAGAGGCACGCCCAGGTACTGGCTGATCTCTTCGGCAAGCTCCTGCGACCCGGAGCCACTGAACAATTTGATCGTCCCGTGCGTGCCGCCCCTGGCCTCAGTCATCGCTGTCGAACTCCGACTCCAAGATGCTCATCACGTGTGCGTCGTGATACCTCCCTCCTCGAAAGACGCTCTCTCGCAGGGTTCCCTCTTCTTGGAAGCCAACCTTCTGATAGCACTGAATGCCTCTTGGGTTGTCAGCGTGGACGCGCAGGAAGACACGGTGCAGATTCATATCGTCGAAGGCTACCCGCAGCATCGTTCTAATGGCGTCGGAGCCGTAGCCCTGATTCCAGTAATCCTTGTCTCCAA